>CALBND010000190.1 GCA_937896305.1 uncultured Actinomycetes bacterium | reverse complement strand
TCTAAAACAGCTGATGGATTTCCTGTTTCAAATTCAGTTCTCAAATCTTTAACCAACTGATACGGGGCCAAAACATAGGAGCGCATTTGATTACCCCAAGACCCAGTTGTGGAATTTTTTAAAGCATCAATTTTCGCTTGTTCTTCTTGACGTTTTCTTTCAAGAAGTTTAGATTGTAAAACTGCCATAGCAGTTGCTTTGTTTTGTAATTGACTTCTTTCGTTTTGACATGATACAACAATTCCAGTTGGAATATGTGTAATGCGAACAGCTGAATCTGTTGTATTTACACCTTGACCTCCTGGGCCCGATGATCTATAAACATCAACTCTAATTTCATCTTCAGAAATAGTTATGTGATCACTTTGATCAACTACTGGAACTACTTCAACACCAGCAAAACTTGTGTGCCTTCTACTTTGAGAATCAAAAGGAGAAATTCTTACTAACCGATGTGTTCCTTGCTCTACAGAAAGTATTCCATATGCATATGGTGCATGAACTGCAAAAGTTGCTGACTTAATTCCTGCCTCTTCGGCGTAAGAAGTTTCATAAACATCGGTTTTCCAATTTTGTCTTTCGCAATATCTCAAATACATTCTCAATAACATTTCGGCCCAGTCAGCTGCATCTACTCCGCCCGCTTCCGACCTGACAGTCACTAATGCTTCTCTGGCGTCATATTCACCTGACAACAAAGTTCTGACTTCCATTTCCCGAACCAAGGGAGTGATTAATTCAATTTCACGTTTGGCCTCTATAAGAGTTGCTTCATCTGATTCTTCGTTGGCTAAATCAATTAATACAGATAAGTCATCTAATTTCTGTCGAAGGGAAATAATTTTTTTCAATTCATTTTGTAAATAAGAGAGTCTTGTGGTTATTTTTTGGGCCTGGGTTGGGTCATCCCATAAACTAGGTTTTGAGGCTTCAACTTCTAGTTCTATAATTTCAGATTTCATTGACTCTATATTTAAAACTTTTTCAATCGTAGAAATAGTTGCAGCTAATTCATTTAATTCCTGGCTTAATTCCTCAGTCATGATGGTTAAATCCTATTGATTATTACATATTTCTCAGGCTTCAACCTGCAGTATTGCCGTAGCGCTGGCAGAAATCGTTATTGGATTAGCCCATAGACCAAAAGGTAAATTGACTGATCTCTGGATACTCACTTTTATCGAGTTTCCATTCGTGGAGACTGAAATATTTTTTATTTCAGTTTTTATATTTGAATTGTTAAGATATTCATGTATGACTTTTTGCGCCTTCGCTCCATCTAATTCAAGGGCAGTGAGAAGATTGCCTGAATAATAACTTTCATCTCTAATTTCTAAACTTCCACGCAGTGCTGCTTGATCGGTTAGTTGCGATAAGTACTGTTTGGCACTCACGACTGTATATACGTTTAAAGCCAGCACAAACGAACTTAACACCAAGCTAACTAATCCAACAAATACTAAAAGAATTGTACCTTTTTGATTTGTCATCATTTAGATAAATATTTACTAATTGAGGCAGACTTTGATACTGAGATTGGAAAAGGTATCCCTAATATATTTAATTCTTTTGAGATAATTATGGACACAAATTCACTTGTGGTGGAACATGTCAAATTCATGCAAGTAATGGATATTGTTGAATCATTAATCTCCTTGAAAATATTGGCCAATTGATTGAAATTAATTGACTTAAACGTTTGAGGATCCTTTGACACAATATAGGCAATTGAGTTACCTGTTCTATTTAAATCATTAATATTTTTATACAAAGTAAATATTTCAATAAATATCCAAACACTTGCAATTGCAAATACAACATATATTAGAAATTCTAGGACAATATTGCCATTCTCGTTTTTAACTTGCATAACTTGAAGCTTTTAAAATAAAGCCTTGCCCAAAGGGTAGAGAAATCGGTATCTCAATTGTTAAGCATTTAATCGTTTTTGTTGAGATTCTAAATTCAGTAATTAAAATCTCAGACTTTTTTTCTCCAAGAAATTTAGATTTGTTAATTTCATTTTGGGCTAAAAAAATAGTTTCCTGATTTGTATATCCCATATTTATTAATCTGGCGGATTTGTCAACGTGTTGCACTAAAAAACTATAAGTAATTAGTACATAAATTAATTGCAAAACGGCCAGACTAATGAACATCAAAATGGGTGCCACCATAGCAAACCCAATTACTGCACTTCCTTTTTCTTTACTTTGTAGTTCAAGGTTTGGCAACTGATTCAACTGCCTTGTTAAACATCGAAGCTAATGCAGTATCTGCTACTACCCAAAGTGCTGCAACTAGCCCTGCGGTCATGACAGTAATCAAAACCCAACCAGGAACATCTCCCCTTTGCTGAGTTATTAAAACTGAATTAAAAAATTTCTGGCTTATTTTTTTCATACCATCCCTTCATCCCATTTTTTGTAAAACTGTTAGCGCCGGATACATTGCAACTGCTAACACTGAAGGCAAAACAACGAACACAACTGGAATCAGCATGGCAAGTTCTTTTTGTGCTGCTTGTTTTGTGAGAAGAGATCTATATTTGATTCTTTGATCCTGAGCAAATGATCTAGTCACACCAGATAAGGGAGTTCCGCGATCCATTGCAATCCCTATTTGTTTGATTAACGGTGTTAAAATTTTATTTTCCTCACGCAAACACATCTCTTCTAATGCATAAATCAGTGGTTTACCAAATGCATTTTGTTTTATAGCTTCTTTTATTCCGGATGAAAATACTGGAGGTGAAAAATCAATAATTGAATCAAGAGCCGATCTTGGATTCATTCCCGCTATTAAGGTCACAGCCATTAAGTCAGCAAATTCTGCAGAATCTTTCAAAGCGTATAATTGATTATCGGTTGATTTCTTTATTCTAAATATTTGACTAAGAGATTTATATTTTGAAGAATAGTGAATTTTCCCACTAGGAATTTGAAGCAAATTCTTTAATCGATAACTTCTATTATTCACAAGTTGCATAGTGTGAAAAATTAAAATAACAGGAAAAATTAATCCCATTGATAAAATTAAATAAATCACAGTATTTCTGCTTTACGATAGATTTGAATTTGGCCAATTCGTTTCATCACTAGGTAGCCAGCAACCCCAACCCCGGCAACCATTGTCAAAATGACTTGTCCGGTGATGCTTTGATATGCAACTCTGACCGAAGTTTGCGTCCAGAGGGCGATTAAAACTAGCCACGGGGCAAAAACTGAAACTCTGGCACCATTTAATACCCATGCTTGTTTTGCTTTTAGTTCAGTCAATAAATTATTGGCTTCTCTTGCAGAATTTGCTAATACATTCAAAGATTGGGCAAGATCATTTGCCCCAGTTTTATTAACTACCTGCAGAAAATTAACTATAGATTTTCCTACCTCGTCTTTTATTTTTGCGTCTAAAATATTTAGGACTCGAGATATTTGGTTCGTCTTATTAAATTCATGAATTGCTTCAACAAAGTCACTCCTTAAGGGTTGAGCAATATTTAACATGGCTTGTAATAATGCTTGATTTAGAGGAGATCCTGCCTTAACTCCACTTGCTATATCGTCAATTAGCACTGGCCATAATTCCATTTTTAAATCATTATTTTTTTCTTGAATTCTTTTAAACAATAAATCAGGTAGCGCCAAAGCTAGAATGATGCAAGCAGGAAGCACAATAAAGATTTTTGTCAGGAATAAAAGAAGAACTCCCCCTGATATTATGGCGAATGAAAATCGTGTATTTAAATTAGAATTAATAATTTTTCTTTTAAGCATTTCTAACTTAAATAAATCTATGTCATTAAATATATTAATTAATACAATACTGCTACTGATAAATAATATAATGCTTAAAGCTATTAAAAATGTGTTCATACAGCTGCAGCCAAAACATTTATTTTGAGTTTATTTATATAAATTTCTTCAAACTCGATTTCGTTGGATTTACTTTTTCCAACTTTGATTATTTCAGACACTACTCTTTTTCCCAGAGAATCAATTTCTATGTGGATTACGTAGTCAATTACTTGTGCGACTGTTTGTTTTATAAAATCTGCTTGAATATTTGGTCCACCAAGTAAAGGGAGCAGTGTTAATTTGCTGACAGCTTCTCTAGCTGAATTAGCATGAATTGTTGCCATTCCAGACATCCCACTGTTTAAAGCTATGAGTAAATCAAGGGCTTCTGCTTGCCTTACCTCACCTAAAACAAGTCGCTCTGGGCGCATTCTTAAGGCTTCTCTAATTAATTTTCGTAGAGTAATTTCACCGGTTGCTTCTAGATTGATTTCTCTAGTCTGTAAGGAAACCCAATCACTAGTGTTTAATTTTAGTTCAAAAACTTCTTCACAAGTAATAATGCGTGTTTTCGAAGGCAAACTGTTTAAAATTGCAGCAACTAAAGTTGTTTTGCCAGCACCAGTTGTGCCACTAACTAAAATATTTTTAGCATCACCTGCTATTTCTTTTAGTTTTTCACTGACTTTGATACTAAACATTTCTTTTTTGACTAATGTTTCCAAGTTAGGCGTTTGATTTCCAAACTTTCTGATATTTATTGCAGGATTTTTATTTGTGATATCGGGAATAACCGCATGTAATCTACTACCGTCAGGCAAAGTTGCGTCAACAAAAGGATGAGATAAATCAAGTCGACGTCCGGTATATCTCAAAAGTTGTTCTAATAAAACCGTTATTTCTATTGAATCTAAATTACAACTTGTTAACTCTGAAACTCCATTTCTTGCAATAAATATTTTTCCTGGCCCGTTGATCCATATTTCTTCAACTGTTTCATCACTAATTAAGGCTTGGATTGCTTTATTTGAAACTATTGCAGTGTTCATGGGACTCCTAATAGAAGAAGAACCATAGAACTTTTTTAAATAAAATTAACTAGTAATGGGGCAAATAATACTCAGCTTTTTTACCAAGGAACGATTGTTTTATCTTCCCAAAGCAGTCCGGTTTGAATCCCATTTGTCATTTCTCTTGAGGCAAGCCACAAAACTGTTTCTGCTCCTTGTTCAGATGTTCTAGGTGCTAAAGGTCCACCCATATCTGTTTGGCAATGTCCAGGACAAACTGCATCCACTAAAATTCCTCTTGTGCCATTTCCGGTTTCGGCTGCAAAGTTTTTCGTTAAAGCATTTACACCCGTTTTAGAAATTCGATACGGGGCAAGGCCTCCGTTTGTTCCCGGTCCACTAAATCTTCCTAGGCAAGCAGATAAATTTATTATTCGGCCATTTCTTTTTTCAACCATGACTGGTGCAAAAATTCGAACGGAATTAAAAACACCTTCAAGGTTAATTCCCATCACTCTTTGCCATTCCAAGCTTGTAGTTTTTAAAGTTTTTGCTGTTTTTTCACTCATCACTCCAGCTGAGTTCACTAAAATTGTTGGGATAAATTTATTAAGAATTTCAGCACCCACTTTTTCCATTTGCGTTGCATTTGATACATCAGCTTGAAAGCCGTGAGCTTTAAATCCTTGGGTGGTTAATTTTGTAATCGCTTTTGTAAGATTTTCTGAGTTTTGACTTATTATCAATACTTCGATACCTAATTTGGCCAGGGCTTCTGCCACCGCAAAGCCAATGCCACGAGATCCACCAGTAATAATCGCTGTTTCTCCTGCCAGCGATGCTGGCATCGAGATTCCAGCATCGGGGCTGGATGAAAATTTCACTTGTTCTTCATTCACAACACACAGCCTTATACGAGATGCTAATTTCCGCATCTTCAGGTCAACTACTACGCTAGATATAAGGCTAAAAAATGAAAGAGGTCGTTTAGGCCACTATGTCTGGTGAAACACCAACCAACCCCGCTGCTCTTGGTTTTGGGCCTAATGAATGGTTAGTCGATGAAATTTATCAACAGTATTTAACTGACAAAAACTCTGTTGATCCTTCTTGGTGGGAATTTTTTGGTGACTATTCACCTAGTGAGAAATCTGCTGTAAAAATCCAAGCTGAAAAAGCAATGGCTGAAAAGTCAGCTGTTGAACCAATTATTGCCCCAAACACTACTTCGACTCCAGCAGAAATTAAAGATGCTGTCACTGAAAATCTTCGCGGACCAGCTGCTCGTGTTGTAGTAAATATGGAAGCAAGTCTAAAAGTTCCTACCGCAACTTCTGTTCGAAGTATGCCAGCAATTTTATTACAAGAAAATAGAACTTTTATTAATGACCATTTAGCAAAAAGACGTGGTGGAAAAGTTTCTTTCACTCATTTAATCGCCTATGCCGTAACAAAAGCAGTTGCTCATTTCAAAGAAATGAATACTTCTTACACAACACTTGATGGAAAACCTGCAATTGTTAAACATAACCACATTGGGTTAGGGCTAGCGATTGATTTAACTAAAGAAGATGGTTCCAGGCAATTATTAGTGCCCAGCATCAAACAAGCTGAAACTTTAGATTTTATGAAATTCTGGGGAACCTATGACGATCTAGTTCGCAGAGCTCGTGCTGGAAAATTAACTGTCGATGATTTTGCAGGAACAACTATTAGTTTAACTAATCCAGGAACAATCGGAACCCAACATTCTGTGCCAAGACTTATGGAAGGCCAAGGTGCAATTATCGGTGTTGGAGCACTTGACTATCCAACAGAATGGCAAGGAGCAGCTGCCGAAACTTTAGCTAAACAAGCAATCAGCAAAGTAATAACTTTAACTTCAACCTATGATCACAGAATTATTCAAGGCGCTCAATCTGGTGAATTCTTAAAAAAAGTTGCTGACTTACTTTTAGGTAAAGATAACTTTTATGAAGATATTTTCACTTCCTTAAAAGTTCCTTACAAACCATTTGTTTGGGCAGTTGATATTGACTCCACTCATGATGATGACATTAATAAAGTTGCTCGAGTTCAAGAATTAATTACCGCCTACCGTCATCGCGGTCATTTAATTGCCGACACCAATCCTTTGGAATACAGCCAAAGAACCCATCCTGATTTAAAAATGGCTAACCATGGCCTAAGTGTGTGGGATCTCGAGCGAGAATTTGCTACAGGTGGTTTTGGTGAAGTGCCATTCATGAAATTAAGAGATATTTTAAATCGTCTCCGAGATTCTTATTCAAGAACTATCGGCATTGAATATATGCATATTCAGATTCCAGAGGAAAGAGCTTGGATTCAAGAACAAGTTGAAAAACCTCACGAAAGAATGGATCGAGAAGAGCAATTAAGAATTCTAAGAAAACTTAACTCAGCAGAAGCATTCGAAAAATTCTTACACACGAAATATGTCGGTCAAAAAAGATTCTCGCTAGAAGGAAGTGAATCTGCTGTCGTGGCTATTGATTCAATCCTTGAAGAAGCTGCAGCAGATAAATTATTAGAAGTAGATATTGCTATGCCACATAGAGGCAGATTAAATATTTTGGCAAATATTGCTGGCAAGTCTTATGAAAGAATATTTAGAGAATTTGAAGATGTAGCATCACCAGGATTTGTGCAAGGTTCAGGAGATGTTAAATACCACTTAGGAACTCACGGTACTTTCACTGCAGAAAATGGCGAAACCGTTCCAGTTTATTTAGCCGCCAACCCCTCTCACCTGGAAGCAGTCAATCCAGTCTTGGAAGGAATCGTAAGAGCTAAACAAGACAAACTTGGTAAAGGACATAACTATCCAATCCTTCCTGTTTTAATGCATGGAGATGCAGCATTTGCTGGACAAGGTGTTGTTTTTGAAACACTAAATCTTTCCAAATTACGTGGCTACAAAACAGGTGGCACAATACATTTAATTGTAAATAATCAAGTTGGATTTACTACTGCTCCCGAAGATGCTCGAAGCACAACTTATGCAAGTGATTTGGCATTAACGATTCAAGCACCAATTTTTCATGTTAATGGCGATGATCCTGAATCAGTTTCCCTTGTAGCAAGACTTGCTTACCAATACAGAAATGAATTCAAAAAAGATGTGATCATCGACATGATTACCTATCGAAGACGCGGACATAATGAAGCTGATGACCCATCCTTAACTCAACCATTGATGTATAAAGTTATTGATTTGAAACGAAGTGTGCGAAAACGCTATACCGAAGACTTAATTGGACGTGGCGATATCACACTTGAAGAAGCAGAATTAGCGTTAGTTGACTACCAAAAACAACTTGAGGCAGTTTTCGCAGTAACTAAAGAAGCATTAACTAAGCAAGATGCAGTAACAGTAGATAATCGACCAACATTTCCTGCTGAAATTGAAACTAAAATAACCAGAGAAATCATTGATCAAGTTGTTGATACCCAAATTAAATTGCGTCCTGGATTTACCCCCCACCCAAGATTGTGGCCACAATTAGAGCGTCGAGCAAACATGGTCAAAGAAGACAGTATTGATTGGGCTATGGGTGAAGCACTTGCTTTTGGTTCGTTACTTTCAGAAGGCAAATGGATTCGCCTAGCGGGTCAGGATTCAAGAAGAGGTACCTTCGGTCAACGCCATGGAGTAATTGTTGATTTTGAAACCGGTAAAGGTTATAAACCATTAAAACAAATGGCAAAAGATAATGCCAGATTATTTATTGTTGATTCAGCACTTACAGAATTTGCTGGCATGGGATTTGAATATGGCTATTCCATTGCTAGACCAAAAATGTTAACAATGTGGGAAGGCCAATTTGGTGACTTTGCTAATGGTGCTCAAACAATTATTGACGAATTTATTGCTTCTGGGGAACAAAAATGGCAACAAGAATCTGGATTAGTTTTGCTTCTTCCTCACGGCATGGAAGGACAAGGACCAGATCATTCATCTGGAAGAATTGAAAGATTTTTAAGTTTAGCCGCACAAGATAATATGACAGTTGCCCAACCTTCTACTTCTGCTTCCTATTTCCACTTACTGCGCTGGCAAGTACTAAATCCACACAGTAAACCATTAATTATTTTTACGCCAAAATCTATGCTCCGTGCAAAATCTGCTACAAGTGCGACTTCAGAATTTACCGACGGTAAATTTGAACCTGTTATCGAAGATCGAATTGGTAAAAAATCAAAAATTAAGAAAGTAATTTTATGTACAGGAAAAATTTCACACGAATTAGCTGCTGCCAGAGAAGTTGCAAACAAAGAAGAATTAGCAATTTTAAGATTGGAAAGACTATATCCTCTGCCGATAAAAAATATTAAATCTATTTTAAGTCAATACAGTGATGATGTGAAATTGATTTGGGCTCAAGACGAACCAGCAAATCAAGGTGCTTACCCCTTCATCGCAACAGAACTTGCTCCCCTGTTGGGTAAAACCATCAAAAGAGCCTCTAGACCATCTTCTAGTGCACCAGCAGTTGGTTCCCACACCAAACACGACCAAGAACAGGCAGCACTAATCAGCTCAATCATTGATTAATACACTTACTTAAATGAAGGCATTTGCTAGCGATAATTACGCACCGATCCATCCTGAAGTTATTCAAGAAATAATCAATGCCAACGTTGATCATCAAAAAGCTTATGGGGATGACTCAATCACCCAAAAGGCAATTGAATTAATTAGAACTGCAGTTGGAGATTCAGCAGCAATTATTAACTTTGTATTTAATGGCACCGGTGCAAATATAACTGGTTTGCAAACTGTCACTAATACTTGGAATTCCATAATTTGTGCAAGTACTGCTCATATCAATGTTGACGAAGGTGGGGCGCCGGAAAAACATTTAGGAGTTAAACTTCTTGATGTTTCGACACCTGATGGAAAACTGACGCCTGAATTGATTAGTAACCTCTGGGTTCGAATGGGTGACCAACACACTTCGCAGCCAAATGTAATTTCCATAACCCAATCTAGTGAAATGGGAACTGTTTATACTCCTGGTGAAATTAAAGCATTAGCAGACTTAGCGCACCAAAATAATTCATTCCTACATATGGATGGTGCTCGAATTAGTAATGCGGCTCAAAGTTTAGGGGTTTCAATTGCAGACTTAACCTCAAAAGCTGGGGTCGATATTTTTTCATTTGGTGGAACAAAAAATGGTTTAATGGGTGCTGAAGCAGTTGTGCTATTTAATAACTCCTTAGGTAAAAATTATCCTTGGATAAGAAAATCGGCAATGCAACTTGCAAGCAAAAATAGATATATAGCTGCACAATTTATTGCGTTACTTTCAAATGATTTGTGGAGAAGAAACGCTAAACAAGCAAATTCCATGGCTCAATTACTGCTTTCTAAAATTGAAAATAATCCCAAAATTAAAGTAACTCAAAAAACACAAAGTAATGCAATTTTTGCCATCATGGATCCAGCACATACTGTCGAATTACAAAAGAAACATAATTTTTACGTTTGGAACGATGTCACAGGTGAAGTTAGATTAATGTGTTCTTGGGACACAACAGAGGAAGATGTAATTAATTTTGCGCAAGATATAAATTTAATTTGTAAATAAAGGCCAGTATTTAAAAATCACTTTGCCAATAATTAAATTCTTCTCTACTTCTCCAAAAACCCTGGAATCGTCACTAAATTCTTGATTGTCTCCTTTTAGCCAATATCCGTTTTCGGTAAGAGATTGAACCCGCTTCATAATCAATAAATCTGGTCGATCAGGTCTTTGGCAAATGACTACTTGTCCAATTTCAGCCTTTTTGGTTTTATGCACTAAAACGAAGTCTCCATTTTTATATGCAGGGGTCATGGAAGAACCCTCGACTTTCACAGCCATCATTCCGAATAGACTCACCATCTCATTGTGCTCAATGGTTCAATTCAGAGTAATGTCGAGATTAGTAATAACCAAGAAAAGGAGTACAGAATGAGTTTTTGGACACCTAAAACCACGGTCCATGCACATTGCGATTTACCTTGTGGTGTTTATGATCCAGCGCAAGCCCGAATCGAAGCTGAATCCGTAAAAGCTACCATGGTGAAATACAACGATTCAAGTGATGTCGATTTTAAATCAAGAGCAGTTGCAATCAAAGAACAAAGATCAAATATGGTTAAAGAACATCTTTGGATTTTGTGGACTGACTATTTCAAACCTGCACATTTTGAAAAATATCCTCAACTTCATAGTCTCTTCAATGAAGCGACTAAATTAGCAGGAGCTGCGGGAACAAAGGGCTCTAACGATGTTGGCGTTGCTGACAATTTGTTAGGTAAAATTAAAGAAATTGACACAATTTTTTGGGAAACCAAAAAAGCATAACTATTTAATTCGTAGGGGTTTTAGTAAATTCCCCTACGAATTATAAAATTTATTTCTTAATTCAGGTTTTAATCCAATGTATATAGTAAAAAAAGCTACTAGGGCCACAATCAGACCAATTATTTGGTAAATTATTTGATCATCTTTTATATATTGCCAGGCAATTACAATTGTAAAAAGTTGAGTAAGAATAAAAGGTGTGTAAACAACTTTTTTATACTGCTTCAGTCCCCTAGAAATTAAAAATAAAGTAATGGCAAATAAAACATAGAGTATCTCTTCACCAATCAAAGTTTGCACACTCTCAATTGAATTCGAAAGAATACTTGAAAATAAAACAAATACTGCAAATGCAAACAAACTTAATGATTCAAAGAGAGTCACATAAATACATATTTTTAAAGGTTCAATTTTTTTCATTTAGTTAAGCCTAAGACACTACCTAGACTAATTTCGAGCCGGCATTAAAATCAACAAAAAGTTATTAGTAAAGGGTCTTAGAAATTTGACTTAAACAGGCCAATTATCTGTTTTGATTAAGGAAAGTAGGTCGCTAAATATTTCGTTTTATAAACTTGCCTAAAATCACCAGAAAAGTGCCAAATGCCGGTTTTGGGACAAAATGTGACCAAAGTGACACCTGTTTTTTGAAGAATTATTGATTTTGAGGTTGTGCAAATCGTCACAACGTGTCACTCTTGTAGTTGAAGCTTTTTTGGAGGAATTTACATGGACTGGCGCCACAAATCGGCCTGTCGAGACGAAGATCCAGAGCTGTTTTTCCCTATCGGAAACACTGGCCCTGCAGTCTTTCAAATCGAAGCAGCCAAGCGCATCTGTAGCGGTTGTGCCGTTATTGAGCCATGTCTGCAATGGGCTTTAGAAACCGGACAAGATTCTGGCGTTTGGGGTGGCTTAAGCGAAGACGAACGTCGCGCTTTGGGTCATGCTCCAGCAACTTCAATTAACTTTTACTAAATTTAACTAGTTTTCTTTTTTCTTCACAATAGGTGCAATTATTTCTGCTCTAACTCCTGATGGAACATTTGCAGTTACTTTTAGCTCTCCCCCTAATTCGTCAACAATTAATGTTCTAACAATTTGTAAACCTAATTGAGCTGTATCAAAGACATCAACACCTTCTTTAATTCCTGGGCCAGAATCAACTATTTCAATTCTTATTTTCCCTCCACTTTTTTCTGAAATAACTTCAACAGGATTAGTACTTGGCATTCCGTGTTCAATAGCATTTTGCAACAATTCGACAACAGCCATTGCTAGTGGTGTCGCAATTTCTGCTGGTAGGTCGCCAAATGAACCTGATTGTTTTATTTCAACGTTTAAGGAGTTTTCTGGATTGACAGAAACTAATTCTATTACTTGTTTTATAACTTCATCAAAAGGAACTATCTCGCCTGGAGATCTTGATAATGCTTCATGTACAACTGCAATTGCACTAACTCGTCGTTGCGCTTCAGCTAATGCATCTTTTGTTTCCTGACTATCTGCTCGTCTAGATTGAAGTCTTAATAGTGCTGCAACTGTTTGTAAATTGTTTTTAACTCTATGATGAACTTCTCGAATCGTTGCATCTTTAGTTAATAAAGCTTTTTCTCGTCTTCTTAAATCAGCCACGTCACGCACTAAAACTAATGCGCCAAATCTTTCATCATTTTTTACCAAGGGCACTGCACGAAGCGTGATTATTGATTTTCCATTATCAATTTCTACTTCACCACTTGCTCTGCCTGAAGAAACTAACATAACTGCTTCATCTATTGGCCCTGGTTTATGTTGTAACTTGGAAACAATTTTTGCTAAATCTTGATTCAATAAATCAGCAGCTAAACCCATTCGTCTAAAAGCTGAAGAAGCATTGGGGCTGACATATTCGACTAATCCAGACTTATCTAATTTCAATAATCCATCACCAACCCTTGGCGCCTTGCTAGTTTTACTGACTTCCTCAGGCGGCGGAAATTTTCCTTCAGCAACCATGTCCATCAAGTCGTTTGCTGCAGTTAAATAAACTTGTTCCAATAATCCACCTCGACCATCAGCATTAGTGTGACGAGAGATAATTGCAATAACTTTATTTTTGAAGATAACTGGAATTGCATCAATTCTTAGTCCTGATGTAGTTGAGTCAATAATCTTTCTTTTTGTTGCTAAGACTTTATCAAGGTCATTTCTTCTTCCAGATGAAATGAACTCTCCAACTAAATCCTCAGGAACATTAGTAGGTGAGGTAGAGGGTCTTATTTGAGCTGCTGCGTAAAAGCCTTTGCCTGTCCAAGTTGGAATCCAAAGAATTAAATCACTCAAGCTCAAGTCAGAGATTAGATTCCAGTCAGTCAGCAACTCTTGGAGATGATTTAGCTCATCGGTTTCTAACTCTATTTTATTTTGAATTTCCTCAGATAAAAAGCTCATGGCTTAACGCTACTCTCAGTCACTTAACTTTTTGGAAGTGGATTAATAAGTTGTGCTCCATTATTTTTTGCGTTGTTTACTTCACTCCCAATTTTATAGAATTCAAAATATCCTTCAGGAGGACTTACTAAAAGCGCGCGAATTTCATTTTTGTCTTGAAGTTCTGGATCTAGCCAAGCTGACCAATTTTTATCAGGTACCAGTACCGGCATTCGATCATGTATTTTCTCTAGTCCTAGCTTTGCTTCAGTTGTGAGAATTGAAAAGCTATGTATTTCTTTAATTTCGGCTCGCACATCTGGGTTTCTCCAAATTTCAAATATCCCGGCTACTGCCAATACAGGATTATTTTTTGCATGAATAAAATATGGTTGTTTTTTTTCACTCACATTAATTGGTCTAAACCATTCGTAATAACCATCCATTGGGACGATGCATCTTTTCTTTGAGAATGCGCTTTTAAATGATGGTTTCTGATCGACTGTTTCAAATCTGGCGTTACACATTTTGGCACTCATCGAATCATCCTTGGCCCAAGATGGAACCAAACCCCAAGTCATGACTTCAAGGGACCTAGTATTTTTCTCATTTGTTTTTACAACATAGCTTTTGGAGGTTGGAGAGATATTGAAATTTGCTGCTAAGACATCGGAACTAACCGTATCTATTTTGAAAACTTCCGTGAGAGTTCCAGTATCTCGATTTGCTGCATATCGTCCACACATAACAACATGAATGCTACGCATAAGAGGTAGTCTTAGATGCAAATGAGTGAATCTGCCCCACAAAAATGGACAGCCATTACGGCACAGCGTCCAATTCAGTCAAAAATCGAAATACCTGGTTCTAAGTCTGCAACTAACCGCGCTTTCATATTGGCTGCGTTAGCCGATTCAAATTCCACAATTCGTAAACCTTTATTAGCACGTGACACAAAATTAATGTTAAAAGCGCTTACACAACTAGGTTGTGAAATTAAAAATGGTGATGGATTCGTTGAAATTTCACCCATGAAAGTTGCACATCAAGATGTTGCAATTGATGTTGGTCTTGCTGGAACTGTAATGAGATTTGTTCCACCTTTAGCAGCATTATCTGCTGGACTTAGTCATTTTGATGGAGATGAAAGAGCTCGCCACCGTCCCATGAAGGAACTAATTAATGCCTTAAAAGATTTAAAAATATCTGTAGATGATTCTGGATCCGGGACACTTCCCTTTTCAATTACAAGTGATGGAATTGTTGAGGGTGGAGAAATTATAATAGATGCCTCTAGCTCAAGTCAGTTTGTGAGTGCATTGCTTTTAGCTGGTGCAAAATTTAAAAACGGTTTAACTATTAGACACTCTGGGGAAAAATTACCGAGTCTTCCTCACATTGAAATGACTATCGATATGTTGAAACAGGTTGGAGTTGTTGTAAAAACTCAAGATAAAAATATCTGGCAAGTTATGCCAGGAAAAATTAGTGCAAAAGACTGGCTGATAGAACCAGACTTATCAAATGCTGGACCATTCTTAGCCGCAGCAGTTGTCACCAGGGGAAGTATTCAAATTCCAGATTGGCCCAAAGAAACCACACAAGCAGGAAAAATGTGGATAGATATTTTGAGCAAAATGGGTGCCGAAATTGAATTAAACGAAAAAGGACTAATACTTACCCAAAAAAATGAAATAAACGGTATCGACTATGACTTAGGCGATGTAGGAGAATTAACGCCTGTGCTGGTTGCTATTGCATCATTTGC
Organism: uncultured Actinomycetes bacterium; assembly: GCA_937896305.1. Classification (GTDB taxonomy): domain Bacteria; phylum Actinomycetota; class Actinomycetes; order S36-B12; family UBA5976; genus ATZT02. The sequence continues at coordinate 306 of CALBND010000190.1, read as the reverse complement.
AAATTCCCCCTCTACTTTTTCAGGAATTTCTCACTTAAGAGGACATGAAACAGATCGCCTTGCTGCCTTGGTAGAAGATTTTCAAAATATAGGCGGAAACGTAAAAGAAACAAGTGATGGATTAATAATTACTCCAACAAAAATGCATGCCGGAAATTGGAAATCCTTTGATGATCACAGAATGGCTACGGCAGGTGCCGTAATTGGACTAAATGTTCCAGGAATAGAGATTGATGATATTGGTACAACTTCAAAAACTTTACCTAATTTTATAGAAATGTGGAACTCATTGGTGCAAGAGTGAAT
>CALBND010000189.1 GCA_937896305.1 uncultured Actinomycetes bacterium | reverse complement strand
TGTCTGCCATAAGAGTTTTTGTATTTAACATTGATACTTCCCTCATACCCATGCAATAAGGCATCTTTGATTTTTTCTGATAATTTCTTGTAAGGTGTGTCAATATTAAATTTTAAGTCCTTTGACACCGCATCTAAAAGCTTTGACCAGTATCCTTCGGCCGAGGAATTAGCCCAAGGAGCAATAGCACCTTCTTTAATGGATAAATCTTTGTTAGGAATAACTAAATCTTCGTCAACTTCTAAATGGTTTCCTAACCCACTACATTCAGGACAGGCCCCAAAAGGTGAATTGAATGAAAAAGATCGGGGTTCCAATTGATCAAATGATATTTCGCATTTTGTGCACGCTAAATGCTCTGAATAAACATGTTCACGATTCTTAGACTTAACCGGTTCATCTACAAAATCTAAAACCACTGTTCCATTTGCTAAGCGAAGTGCTGTCTCAACAGAGTCAGTTATTCTTTGACGTGATTCTGCTTTCACACTCAGTCGATCAACTACCACATCAATAGAATGCTTTTCTTGTTTCTTTAAGACTGGTACTTCAATTAACGGATAAGTTTCGCCATCTACTCTGGCTCTGGAGAAACCTTGAGTTTGTAATTCTTTGAAAAGATCCTGATATTCACCTTTACGCCCACGAATAACTGGGGAAAGAACTTGAAACTTTGTTCCAGTCTTTAATTCTAAAATTTGATCCACAATTTGCTGTGGGGTTTGACGATGGATTACTTGTCCGCATTTTGGACAATGAGGAGTACCTGCTCGAGCAAACATTAATCGCAAATAGTCATGAACTTCAGTAATTGTTCCTACAGTTGATCTTGGATTACGATTCGTTGACTTTTGATCAATTGACACCGCCGGTGATAAGCCTTCAATGAAATCGACATCTGGTTTATCCATTTGTCCCAAGAATTGTCTGGCATAAGCAGATAAACTCTCTACATATCTTCTTTGACCTTCAGCAAAAATTGTGTCAAAAGCTAAACTAGATTTACCAGAACCAGATAATCCTGTGAAGACAATCAGAGCATCTCGAGGTAGTTCAATTGAAACATCTTTTAAATTGTGCTCTCTGGCACCTCTAATAATTAATTTATCTGCAACAACCGAACCGTGTCTCATGGTTTGGGTTTTAGAACTTTTTTTTGCGACAGATGAACTCATTTAACATAGATTAATGCTTAAAGCCCAAACGCGCCTATTCAACTCCTGGATGGTCTCGTTTAATGTCTCTGATGGCAGATCCTGAAACACCTTCACCTGGTCGATGTGCCAATTCAGGATGAAGTTTGGTCTGCCTCAATGAAGCAATCACAGTCACACTCATCACAACCAAAATCACAGCCAAAGACACTGGTGTTGAAATATCCGGGGCATTTTCAAACCCATTTTCGTGAGCAGCATGCAAGATTAATTTGACACCTATGAAACCTAGAACAATTGCCAGTCCGTAGGAAAGATAGATCAAACGATCCAAGAGTCCATCTAGCATGAAATAAAGTTGTCTAAGTCCTAAGAGTGCAAACGCATTAGCTGTGAAGACTATATATGGATCATCTGTTAAACCAAAAATTGCGGGAATTGAGTCCAGTGCAAATAATATATCTGTGGTGAAAATAGAAATCATTACAATAAATAATGGAGTGAAGTATTTCTTACCATCAATTTTGACTCTAAATGATCCCTCGTGATAAACAGAAGTAACCGGTAAATATTTTTCAGCAATTTTCAATACTTTATTTTGTGTCGGGTCACTTTCCGTTCCATGACTGGAGGCTAGCTTGTACGAGGTGTAAATCAGAAAAGCACCGAACACAAAGAAAACCCAAGAGAATCGATTCACAGCAGCTGCGCCAATAATAATGAAGAAGAATCTTAGGACTAGTGCGCCAATAATTCCTATTTGTAAAACTTCTTGTTGATAAATAGCGGGGACTGCGAAAGCCGAAAGAATTATGACAAAGACGAACAAATTATCAATACTCAAACTGTATTCAGTTATCCAACCTGCAAAAAATTCAACGCCTGAGTCATGACCTTTAATTATCCAAACACCTGCTCCGAAAAGCACGGCTGCCAAAATGTAAATAGAAACCCAAATTGAAGCTTCTTTAAATTTCACTACATGAGGATGTTTTTTAGCATAAATAAACTCAGCTATGTAAACGGTGAGGAAAACAGCTATTGTGATAACCCAAACCCAGAGTGGTTCTTCCATATATTTCAATGTATCGGATTAGGCATGACCAGCTGCAACCATCTGGCGCAATTCTTTCTTCAGTTCACGGATTTCGTCTCGATACCTGGCTGCGAGTTCAAAATTAAGTTCCCCAGCCGATAATTTCATCTGAGCCGTTAGCTCTGTGATCAAATTTGCGAGATCTTGGGCTGGACTTAACCCATCTTTTTTACCTTTACGCATTTGAGTTAAGGAGGCTGCTTCTTCAAGTGCAATTTCGGTATCTGCGTCTTCCTTGATGATGGAATCATTAATATCTGAAATCTTTTTTCTTAGCGGTTTAGGATCTATTCCATTTGCCAAGTTGTGCGCAACTTGTTTCTCTCGTCTTCGATCAGTTTCAAATAAAGCATTTTTCATAGATTTGGTTATGTTGTCGGCATACATGATTACTTGCCCATCCACATTTCGAGCGGCACGACCAATTGTTTGAATCAAGGACTTCTCTGAGCGAAGAAAACCTTCCTTATCAGCATCTAATATTGCTACCAGCGAAACTTCTGGTAAATCTAACCCCTCTCGAAGTAGGTTAATTCCAATCAAACAATCAAACTCCCCAATTCTGAGTCCACGCAATAATTCCACTCTTTTTAAAGTGTCAATCTCTGAATGCAGGTAGCGAACTCTCATGTCTTTTTCTAAGAAGAAATCTGATAAATCTTCTGCCATTTTTTTAGTTAAAGTTGTTACTAATACTCTTTCATTCTTAGCAGCCCTAATTTTTATTTCATGCAACAAATCATCAATTTGACCTTTAGTGGGTCTTACTGAAATCTCAGGATCAACTAAACCAGTAGGTCTAATAACCTGCTCAACAACTGAATCAACTTTACCTAGTTCATATGGCCCTGGAGTTGCTGAAAGATAAACTGTTTGCCCAACTCTTTGTTCAAATTCACTAAACTTTAAAGGTCTGTTATCCATAGCACTTGGCAAGCGAAAACCGTATTCCACCAAGGTTCTTTTACGAGAGGCATCCCCCTCATACATTCCACCAATTTGTGGAACTGTTACGTGAGATTCATCAATCACCAAAAGAAAATCTTCTGGGAAATAGTCAAGCAAACAATTTGGTGCACTGCCAGCTGGTCTATCATCGAAATATCGAGAATAGTTTTCAATTCCTGAACAAAATCCCAATTCCCTGATCATTTCCAAATCGAAGGCTGTACGCATTTTTATACGTTGTGCTTCTAGTAACTTGTTTTGAGTTTCCAAATGCTTCACATGATGCATTAATTCAACTTCAATTGCCGATAATGCTTTAGCTGTTTGTTCAGGACTTGCTACATAATGTGTGGCTGGGAATATGAACATCTCTTCGTCGTCAGTCAAAATTTCACCCGTTAATGGGTGCAAAGTCATGATTCTTTCGACTTCATCGCCAAACATTTCAATTCGAACTGGATGTTCTTCATATGCTGGATAAATCTCAACTGTGTCACCTCGGACTCTAAATGTTCCGCGCTCAAAAGCGTAATCATTTCTGGTGTATTGAATATCGACTAATTGCCTAATTAATTTATCTCTCGAAAAATCTTGACTTTTCTTAATCCTGATAGCTTGCTTTACATACTCTTCAGGTGTTCCCAGACCATAAATACATGAAACCGTTGCCACCACTACAACATCTCTTCGAGTAAGCAAGTTGCTAGTTGCAGAGTGACGTAGCCTCTCAACCTCTTCATTTATACTAGAATCTTTTTCAATAAATGTGTCAGTTTGAGGGACATATGCCTCTGGTTGGTAATAGTCGTAATAAGAAACAAAATATTCCACAGCGTTATTAGGAAGCATTTCTCGTAATTCATTAACAATTTGTGCTGCCAAAGTTTTATTTGGTTCAATAATTAGAGTTGGTCTTTGTAGTTTTTCAATCAACCAGGCTGTGGTCGCAGATTTTCCGGTACCAGTGGCACCTAACAAAACGATGTCTTTTTCACCTTTACGTATTCTTGCTTCCAAATCTTTAATCGCAGCAGGTTGATCTCCAGCTGGTTCATAATCAGAAACAACTTTAAAAGGAGAAACTGTTCTTATAAGATCATTAATCGGTCGCATCTATTTGGCTAAATTTCTTTCCACAAGTGCTTCCCACACTCTTTCCACATCTGATTCAAGTTGATCAAAGTTTCCATCATTAGAGATTAAGTAATCGGCAGCTGATTTTCTTTGCCCATCATCTACTTGTTTTATGATTCGAGCTTTTGCTTGTTCTTCTGTTAATCCTCGCTGAGTGATTCGCTCTAAGCGATTTTTTTCAGTTGAAATAACTATTACTAATGCTTCAAATAATGATTCAAGTTTTTTCTCCAACAACAAGGGCACCTCGTTAATCACAATTGCCTCAGGTGGCAGTTGCTCGATGATGCGATTTGTTTCAGTTCTAACCATTGGGTGAATTATATTTTCTAAATCAAGTAACGCTTGCTTGTCCTTAAAAACTATTTCAGCCAGTTTTGGGCGAATAATATTTTTTTCACTATCAAGAATTAGTTCACCAAATCTTGTCACGACCTGGTCATATCCAGGATTACCTTGTTCAATTACTTGATGTGAGATTTCATCCGCGCGAATCACTATTGCGCCACGTTTTGCAAACAAGTCAGCAACGGTGCTTTTTCCTGCACCGATGCCGCCTGTTAATCCAACAATCACGCTGGCTTTACTAATTCAGTTCTTAATTTGAATCTAGTTTGTCGCGTAATGCGGCTAATTCAGGATTAGCTGAATTGTTTTTAGATTCTTCTTCTTTTTGCCACTTATCAAGTGCTTCTGCGTATTGAGATTCCCATTCTTTCTTTTGGTCCTCAAAGCCAGATTTCCATTCACCAGTTTCCGGATTAAATCCTTCTGGCCCAATGTATTTTCCTGCAGAATCATAAGCAGGTGGCATTCCATAAAGATATGGATCAAATGAAGCGCGAGCTTCACCTGTTTCTCCAGCTTGTTTAACTGACAAAGATATTCGGCGACGTTCCAAATCGATATCAATTATTTTTACTGTTACATCTTGATTAACTTGCACAACTTGTTCTGGAATTTCAACTTGATTTTCGGATAATTCAGAGATGTGAACTAGTCCTTCAATACCATCGGCAACACGAATAAATGCGCCAAATGGAACAAGTTTGGTTACTTTACCTGGAACAACTTGGTTGATTTGATGTGATCTAGCAAATTGTTGCCATGGATCTTCTTGTGTTGATTTAAGGGAAAGAGAAACTCTTTCACGTTCCATATCAACTTCTAGAACTTCCACGGTTACTTCTTGCCCAACTTCAACAACTTCTGACGGATGTTCAATGTGTTTCCAAGACAATTCAGAAACGTGGACCAATCCATCAACTCCACCTAAGTCAACGAAAGCACCAAAGTTAACAATGCTTGAGATTTGACCGGTTCGAATTTGACCTTTTTGTAATTGGTTCAAGAATGTTGAGCGAACAGCCGATTGTGATTGTTCTAACCAGGCACGGCGAGACAACACAACGTTGTTTCTATTTTTATCAAGTTCAATAATTTTAGCTTCGATATCAGTTCCAATATATGGAGAAAGATCTCTTACTCGACGCATTTCAACTAATGAAGCAGGCAAGAATCCACGAAGACCAATGTCAACGATTAAGCCACCTTTAACAACTTCGATGACGTGTCCTTTAACAATTCCGTCTTCAGTTTTAATTTTTTCAATATCTCCCCATGCACGTTCGTATTGTGCACGCTTCTTGGAAAGTATTAAGCGACCTTCTTTGTCTTCTTTTTGTAAAACTAAAGCTTCAATTACATCGCCAGGTTTAACAACTTCACTTGGATCAATGTCATGCTTTATTGAAAGTTCTCGGGAAGGAATAACACCTTCAGTTTTATAACCGATATCAAGTAAAACTTCATCACGGTCAACTTTTACAACGGTACCTGAAACAAGGTCACCATCATTAAAATATTTGATTGTTAAATCAATTGCTGCCAATAATTCTTCTGGAGTTCCAACATCATTTACTGCAACGATCGGACTTACGCTAGTAGGTGTGGTCATGTACTTCTTCTCTATAGTGACTCGGACCTTCCGAGCCTTCTAGAGAGATTAGTTCAACACAACCTCACAAGCACCAAGTGGTTAGTGAGCTGCCTCATCCCACGAAGCACCTTTGCCAATGGAGACGTCTAAGGGCACCATAAGTTCAGCGGCCTGGCCCATTCCTGTTCTAGCCAGCTCTTGCATTTGATCTAATTCACCTGGGGCAACTTCAAAAACCAATTCGTCATGCACTTGTAGTAGTAAACGAGATTTCAATTTCTGCTTCCTTATTTCACGGTCCACATTCAACATGGCTTGTTTAACAATGTCGGCAGCTGATCCTTGAATGGGAGCATTAAGGGCCATGCGCTCAGCCATCTCCCTTTTTTGTCTATCTGTACTTGTTAAGTCAGGAAAATATCTACGTCTGCCCATAATTGTTTCGGTGTAACCTAATTTTC
>CALBND010000188.1 GCA_937896305.1 uncultured Actinomycetes bacterium | reverse complement strand
ACCCATAATATTAAATGAGGCGGATCCAAAAATATCTCTCGGTGGTTTCACAAGCCCAGAATCTAACGGAAAAACTGTTTGGCAATGGGCAGTTGTAGCGTCTTCCTTCGTTTATATTTACACTGATTCTGAAGATAAAATTAATCTACATTTTGAGATAAATCCATCTCCATGTAAGACACCTCAAAATATAATTATTTCTGAATACCCTAACAAGGAAATTAAAATAATCAATCTGGGCGAGACGGGACAAAAGATTGAAATTTCCTTAAACATGAATAGAGGAGAATATGTAAAGCTGTTGTACTTTAAGACAAACGGCCAGGTTTGCAGAGTAAAAGGTGACCCTAGAGACTTGTACTATGAAATTAAAAACGTGAAACTATTTGATTTGCAAACTAATTAGTCCAATTCCTATCTGTCTATTGTCACCATTGCTATATAAGGAATCTGGTGCAATAATGATATTTGATAGTTACCTATATGCAATATATTTTCAGGATTTTCTTAAAATACTGAATTTATCATGTATTTTTTATCTTTTTCAAATAGAACTCATCAATTTTTGTTTAGCTGATTAAAATTCTTGTCGGAATAATATAAATATTAACCAGATTTGATTTTATATACTTTTTAGAACAAACCTTCAATTTCAAGATTTGAATTAAGCTTTATATAATTGGCTGCAGGAATTTTAGGCAAACCGGGCATTGTCATTACTTCACCTGTCACTACAACAATAAACTCTGCTCCAGCTGAAAGTCTTATCTCTCTGATTGCAACCACATGGTCCGTTGGGGCACCTTTTAATCCTGGATCAGTTGAAAATGAATATTGAGTTTTTGCCATGCATACAGGAAATTTTCCATAGCCTGATTCTTCAAAAGTTTTAAACTGATCACGAATTTGTTTGTCAGCAACAATTTCGCTCGCTCCATAAATAGATTTTGCAATTATGTTTACTTTTTCCCAGAGCGGAAGTGAATCCTCGTAAAGAGTTTTAAATTGTGATTTTCCAGACTCTGCTAATTCAACAACTTTGTTTGCTAGTTCTTTTGTTCCCTGGCTACCATCGGCCCAATGGGTGCACAGGATTGCTTCTACTCCTAGTTCTTGACAGAATTTTTTTACTTCTTCAAATTCTGCTGTTGAATCAGTTGTGAAATTATTTACCGCTACTACTACAGGAACTCCGAATTGTGCCATATTTTTAATATGTTTACCTAGATTAACTAAACCAGATTTCACTGCCCCAACATTTTCCTTACTTAGATCTTCCTTGCTCACTCCACCATGCATTTTTAAAGCTCTAATTGTGGCAACGATTACAGCTGCTGCAGGTTTTAATCCTGCTTTTCTGCATTTAATATCAAAGAATTTTTCTGCACCTAAATCAGCGCCAAAGCCTGCTTCGGTAACGACATATTCTCCAAGTTTTAATGCGGTTTTAGTAGCAAGGACTGTGTTACAACCATGAGCAATATTGGCAAACGGTCCACCATGAACGAAAGCTGGATTGTTTTCTAAAGTTTGAACAAGATTTGGCATGAGCGCATCCTTTAACAACACAGTCATTGCACCATGAGCACTTAAATCTTTAGCAGTGATTGCTTTCTTTTCACGGGTGTAACCAATAACAATATTTCCAAGTCTTCTTTCTAAATCTTCTAAATCAAGTGCTAGGCAAAGTATCGCCATCACTTCACTGGCTACAGTGATGTCAAATCCAGCTTCGCGAGGATATCCGTTACCTGGTCCACCAAGGGATGAAACAATTTCACGTAAAGATCTATCGTTCATGTCAATTACTCGTTTCCAAGTAATTCGTCTCACATCAATTTCTAATTCATTTCCCCAATAAATATGGTTATCAATCATTGCTGAAAGTAAATTATGTGCAGCACCTATGGCATGAAAGTCACCTGTGAAATGTAAATTAATATCTTCCATCGGCACAACTTGTGCCATTCCTCCACCAGCAGCTCCACCCTTCATCCCAAAACATGGGCCAAGGGAAGGTTCTCTTAAACAGATAATTGCTTTTTTGCCGATGGCATTCAAGCCATCTCCTAAACCAACAGTGGTTGTAGTTTTACCTTCCCCAGCAGGAGTTGGAGTCATCGCTGTAACCAGAATAAGTTTCCCATCAGGTTTATTCTCAAGTGAATTTATGAAATCCATTTCAATTTTTGCTTTGTAGGGACCATAACTTAAAACAGATTCAGTGTTGATTCCAATTTTTTCTGCAACCTGTGTGATTGGTTGCATCTTTGCTTCACGAGCAATTTCTATATCAGATTTCATTTAAGTAATTCTGCTGACCTCTTAGCAACAAATTCATCTAATTCTTGCTTGATTGCAGCATCCATTTCTGGCATTTGGAATTCTTCAATCCGTTTCTTAGCAATTTCATTTGCTCTAATATCTGTTGTTTTAGCACCGTTTCTGTTCCATTTTTCAAAATTATCACTGGAAGAAAGCAATGGTCTATAAAAACAGTCACGGAAGCGATCCATGGTGTGCGCAGCACCTAAGAAATGACCACCATGTCCAACTTCAACATGAGCATCAAAGGCAAGGGATGCTTCATCAATTTCTAGGGGAGTAAATTCTGCTTGTAGCATTCTTAAAATTTCGATATCAACCACAAATTTTTCATAGCTTGCAACTAGTCCACCTTCCAGCCAACCAGCTGTATGCATTACATAGTTTGCACCAGCCAAGAATGTTGGCATCATCGTCATTAAAGATTCATAGCCTGCCTGAGCATCTGCGGTTTGAGATGAATTCAAACCACCACCTGATCTAAATGGTAAACCAAAATGTCTAGCAATTTGGCCGGTACATAATAAACCAATTCCAGATTCTGGGGTACCAAATTGAGGAGATCCAGATTGCATATCAATATTTGATAAGAAGGAACCAAAAATTACTGGTGAACCTGGTCTGATTAATTGCGATAAAGCAATTCCAGTTAAAGCTTCTGCTATTTGTTGAGCCAGTGTTGCAGGAATAGTTACCGGACTCATGGCCCCCATTAGTAAGAACGGGGTTAAAAGAACTGCCTGATTTGCTTCAGAGTATTCAAATTGTGCATCAAGCATGCGATCATCCCAACGAAGCGGGGAGTTGCAATTGATAAGAGAAATAGTGCAAGGTGTTTTCTCAATATTTTCTCTGCCACCAAAGACAATATCTGACATAGCTAACACATCTTTAGCATTTTTTCCAGAAACTACGTTACCCATATAAATTTTGTCAGTTAAAGTTTGCAATGCGTAAGTCATATCAATGTGTCTGGTGTCAAGGGAAGCATCATTTGGTTCGCAAATTACTCCACCTGCTGAATCCATTTCGGAAAATGATTGCGCTAATTTTGTAAAATTTTTAAAGTCTTGCATTGTGGCTTCTTTTCTAATGGCACCATCGCGCACGAATGGGGGACCGTAAACTCCGCTAAACACCATTGAGTCTCCACCAATGTGAACAGAATTCTGGGGATTTCTTGCCTGTACATCAAATTCGCGGGGAGCTTTGGCGATTTGTTCTAAAATAAATTCTGGATCAAATTTTACGTTGTGATCCTCAATTTTTTGTCCGGCTTTCCTGAAAAGTTCAAGAGCTCTATCGCTCATGAATTCGATACCGATTTCACTTACGATTCGTTTCCAGCCTTTGTCCAAGGTGGCCATAGCGTCTTTTGACAAAATTTCATATCGAGGCATTTTGTTCTGAAACATTTCTTTTGGCCTGCTTTCCTGGGTTGGGCTTGGAAAAATAGTGCTATTTAGTACTTGACGACACCCCTCTAGATTACCCTACAATATGAAACACTAGTTCCATATTATGAAAATGTTGGAAAGGTGGTTTTAGGTCATGGCCTCAACTCCAACTAAACGTGCCACTGGAACCCAAGCCGTTGATCGGGCCGCTGATCTATTAGTCCAAGTTTTGGATGCAGAAAACCCCTTAACTTTTAGTTACTTAACAAACAAATCAGGACTTGCTAAAGGTACAGCAAGTCGGTTGATTAGTGCTTTAGAAAGAAAAGGTTTAGTGCAAAGAAATAATAATGGCGAAATAGAACCAGGAACCACACTTAATAAGTTTGCATTGCGCTCATCAACAACAGGAAAATTAGTTGAAAGATTGCAACCAATTTTAGAATCTATTGGTGAAGCAACAGGTGAGACAGCCAGCTTAGCTGTACCTGGGGTAAACGTTATTGAAAATATTGCCCAAGTTGATGCAAAATATTTATTAAGCTCCACAAATTGGGTTGGTCAAAAAGTTCCTTACCATGCTTCTGCAGCTGGAAAAGTTTTATTAGCATTTGGGGCAGCGCAATTGCCTGAAGGTAAGTTAGAGAAATTAACAAAATTTACGATCACAAATATTAATGATTTAAATAATGAATTACAAAAAGTTAAAAGAAACGGATATGCCACGATAGTTGATGAATTAGAAACTGGACTAATTGCAGTAGCTGTTCCAATAGTTAATGAATTTGGCAATGTAGTGGCAGCTTTATCTATTTCTGGGCCTTCAACAAGAATTAATCAAAATAGAATTAATGAATTTATAACTATTTTAAAAAATGAAATAAATAAAATAGCAGTAAAAAATTCCAGAAGTAACAACAGAAAAAAGGGAGCAGCATGACTTACGAAGAAATCCTGAAAGCACTTTATGAAGAAACTATGGTTGGGAATGCGCCAAGAGTTCTTGAATTAACTAATCAAGGAATCGCCGATGGCATGACTCCAGATTCAATTTTATTTGAAGCACTTATCCCTTCCTTAGAAGAAGTTGGTGCCAGATTTGAACGAGGAGATTTCTTTGTTCCTGAAATGTTAATTGCTGGTCGCGCAATGGCTGGAGCACTAAACGTTTTAAGACCATTATTGGCTGACACAGGTGCTGAAACTGTTGGCACATTTTTAATGGGCACAGTAAAAGGTGATGTGCACGATATTGGGAAAAATTTAGTAAACATCATGCTGGAAGGTGCAGGATTTCAAGTAATTGATCTTGGAGTACAAGTTCCGCCAGAAAAATTTGTGGAAGCTGTTAAAGAACATAAACCAGACATTGTTGGTATGTCAGCATTTTTAACCACAACAATGCCAATGTTTAAAGTAAATATTCACGAATTAACAAAAGCTGGTATGAGAGATGAAGTAATAGTAATGGTCGGTGGAGCACCGGTAACCCAAGAATATGCCGATGCAGTGGGTGCCGATGGTTACGCAGCTGATGCTTCGACTGCTGTTAGAAAAGCAAAAGAATTAATTAAAGCAAAAAGACAATTGGCAAAGGCTTAAATTTTGCCAAAACTATTACCTTTAATTGAGCATGTTGTAAAAGGTCCTGTGTGGGACTGTCAGATGTGTGGGCAATGTGTCTTGCACTCCACCGGGATGACTTGTCCTATGAATTGTCCAAAAACATTAAGAAATGGACCATGTGGTGGTGTTAGAGAAAATGGCAATTGCGAAGTAAAGCCAGAAATGAAATGTGTTTGGTTAAAAGGTTACGAACGAAGTCAAAGTTGGCCGTTGCCAAATACTTGGAAAGAAGAATTTAATCATTTAAGACCCCCTGTAGATAACAGATTAAAAGGTGATTCTTCTTGGATTAACTTTTTCACAAAAAGAGATAAATGGCTTCCTAAAGGTTGGGCTAACACTGAAAATGATTTGGATAGTCATTAACCATGTCAAGATTTGAAGAATTAATCACAAAAACAAAAGATAGAGTATTCACAGCAGAATTTCCAGTAATTGACGGTGAAGGTTTTGTAAAAGTAGAAAAGTATGCCAAAAGATTAAAACCATGGTTTGATGCAGTAAATGCCACAGATAACACTGCAGCTCATGCTCATGCTTCAAATGTTGCTAGTGCCATCGCCATGAAAATGCACGGCATAGAACCAATCATGCAAGTGGTATGTAGAGATAAAAATCGATTAGCAATTCAAGCAGACATTGTTGGTGCAAGTATGCATGGAATAGAAAATATCTGTGCCTTAACTGGAGATGATGTTACAGCAGGAGATGAAACAGAAGCAAGAAGAGTTTTTGACATAGATGGCCCACAATTAGTTCGTTTAGCCTCAACCATTGCTAGAGGCGAATACATGTCTGGTCGAAAAATTAATCCTGCCCCACATTTATTTATTGGGGCTGTAGAAAATCCTTCTGCCCCACCTTTTGAATATCGAATCCAAAGAGTGGCAAAAAAAGTAGCAGCAGGTGCCAAATTTTTACAGTTACAGATTTCCTATCACCCAGATCGCTTAGAGAAATTTTGTCAAGGAGTAGTAGCTGCTGGTTTAGATAGGCATGTGGCATTGATTCCCACAATAGTTTTAATAAAAGGAGCTAGACCACTTAAATTTATGAATGAAAAAGTTCCAGGAATTAATGTACCCCAAGATGTAATTGACCGGGTTGAAAAGGCAGCAGATCAGGCCGAAGAAGCATATTTACAAACTTTGGAATTATCAAAACATGCGCTGTCACTACCTGGAGTTAGGGGATTGCATGTCACAGATTTTAGACATGACGAAACCCTAGATCGTTTAATGACTGATCTTGGTCGCACCCCGCGATCATTAAATTAGATAAAGGAAAAATATGCACACAAAACTTCGCTCTGCCTCAAAAGAAGTAATCATGGGTCATGATGTTCCATTTGTCATCATTGGAGAACGCATTAATCCAACTGGACGTAAAAAGTTTCAAGAACAACTTCGTGCAGGAGATTTAAGCCAAATTGAAATAGATGTTCAACAACAAGTTGAAGGTGGCGCTGATGTTCTTGATGTGAACATGGGTGTTCCTTTAACTGATGAACCAGATTTATTGAGCAGAGCAATCAAACTAGTGCAGTCAAAAACAGATTTGCCTATCTGTATTGATTCATCAATAATTGAAGCCCTTGATGCGGGATTAAAGGCCTATGAAGGAAAAGCGTTAGTTAACTCTATGACTGGTGAAGATGATCGTATGGAATTAATTTTGCCCCTAGTTAAAGAACATAACGCAGTAATTATGGCTTTATCTAATGATGAAACTGGCATCCCAGCAACTGCACAAGAAAGACTAATAATCACTGAAAAAATTGTTAGAACTGTTGAAAAATATGGAATACCTTTAGAAGATTTAGTAATCGACCCGCTAGCAATGACGGTGGGTGCTGATACTGAAGCAGTTAAGATAACCCTTGAAACAATTCATTTAATCAAAGAAAAATTTGGGCTAAATATGTCAATGGGTGCATCAAATGTTTCGTTTGGTTTACCAAATAGACACGCAGTAAATGCTTCCTTCCTTCCAATGGCTATGGCCACTGGATTAACCAGTGCGATCATGGATGCGCGCACAAAAGAAATCGGCACCTCTGTTAGAGCTGCAGATTTATTGTTAGGTAATGATCCATGGGGTGGAAATTGGATTTCTGCTTTCAGGGCACAACAACCAAGTGCATAAAATAAATGGCTAAAGAAAAAATCGAACCTGAATTAGTTGAACATTCAGGACTTGGGCGAGTAAAACTAGATTTTTCCCCAAGTAATCAATCATTTAAAGTTCCACCAGGAGTAAGCGTTTTTGATGCCGCATCCTGGAACGGAATTGCAATTGACTCAACTTGTGGCGGGCATGGAACTTGTAAGAAATGTAAAATTCAAATTACTTCCGGAGTTATCCCAATTTCCAGATTAGATATCCGAGCATTTACTCAAACAGAATTAGATGATGGCTGGCGCTTAGCTTGCGTTGCTAGGGCCACAGAAAACCTAGCTATAACTGTTCCTCCAATGACAACAAGACCAAAAGCGGCCACTGTTGGAGTAGGAAGACAAGTAATTTTAAGGCCTGCTGTACAAAAACGTTATCTAGAATTAAGTGAACCAACACTACATGATCAAAGACCAGATATTCAACGAGTTACAGATGGCATTGATGATTTAGAAATAAATGTTGATTTCGAGGTCTTGAAAAAATTACCCCAATCATTAAGAAAAGCAAATTTTAAAGTCACTGCGGTTATCGTAGATGACGAATTAATTGCAATTGAATCCGGAGACACGAGAGATTCAAATTTTGCAATCGCATTTGATTTAGGAACAACGACTGTGGTTGCTACGTTGATGGATTTAAATAGCGGTACCCCAGTTGCTGTTAAATCAATGTTAAATAAGCAGCAACCTTTTGGAGCAGATGTGATTTCAAGAATTTCTGCAACCATGCTAGATGAGCAAGCTTTATCTCGACTACAAGTTGCAGCGCAGGAAACCTTGAATGAATTAGTGACAGAAATCTTAGAAGAATCAAAAATTGATAAAAATAATATTTACGAAATAGCTGTTGCTGGCAATGCCACCATGATTCAATTAATTTTAGGAATTGATCCTGAGCCAGTTGGCGTTGCTCCATTTATAACTGCTTCTCAAGCGTGGCCAATACTATTAGCCAAACAACTAGGTGTTGACATTAATCAAAATGCTAAAGCTTATATTTTCCCATCTTTTGGAGCCTATGTTGGAGGAGAC
>CALBND010000187.1 GCA_937896305.1 uncultured Actinomycetes bacterium | reverse complement strand
ATTAAGTCCACGATGCCAGCAAATTCTGCTTCTGTTCCAATTGGAAGTTGTAATAAGACAACTGGAGCTTTTAATCTTTCGATCAACATGTCATAGGTACGGGTGTAAACAGCACCTGTTCTATCTAGTTTGTTGATAAATGCAATACGAGGAACTTGGTAACGATCTGCTTGACGCCAAACTGTTTCTGATTGTGGTTCTACTCCTGCTACACCGTCAAATACGGCAACAGCACCATCTAGTACACGAAGAGATCTTTCAACTTCAACTGTGAAATCTACGTGTCCTGGAGTATCAATAATGTTAATTAAATGGTCATCCCATGAACATGTTGTTGCAGCAGACGTAATAGTTATTCCGCGTTCTTGTTCTTGCGGCATCCAGTCCATAGTTGCTGCGCCATCATGAACTTCACCAATTTTGTAGTTAACACCTGTGTAGAAAAGAATTCGTTCTGTAGTTGTGGTTTTACCCGCGTCGATATGCGCCATGATGCCAATGTTTCGCACCTTGAGCAGATCAAGGGTTGTCTCGGTAGCCACTTTTTTCCTTTTCCTTAATTACCAGCGATAGTGAGCAAATGCTTTATTTGCTTCAGCCATCTTGTGAGTGTCTTCACGTTTTTTAACAGATGCACCTAAACCATTTGAGGCATCTAAAATTTCATTCATTAATCTTTCTGTCATAGATTTTTCTCTACGAACTCGTGAAAAATCTACTAACCAACGAAGTGCTAATGCTGTTGCTCTTGCCGGTTTAACTTCAACTGGAACTTGATAAGTTGCACCACCAACACGACGTGATTTAACTTCGATAGTTGGACGAATATTTTCTAAAGCTTTTTTGAAAGTAATTACTGGATCAGTTCCAGTTTTTTCTTTTGTACCAGCTAGTGCACCATAAACAATTGATTCTGCTGTTGATTTTTCACCACGTGACAAAATCTTATTTACTAATTGTGTAATTAACGGTGAAGCAAAAACTGGATCAGAAACTAACGGGCGTTTTAACGCAGGACCTTTACGTGGCATTAGCTTTTCTCTTTCTTAGCACCGTAACGACTACGCGCTTGTTTGCGATCTTTTACACCTTGTGTATCTAGTGCGCCACGAATAATTTTGTAACGAACACCAGGTAAATCTTTTACTCGTCCACCGCGAACTAAAACAATTGAATGTTCTTGCAAGTTATGTCCAACACCAGGAATGTATGCAGTTACTTCCATTCCGGAAGATAAACGAACACGTGCAACTTTTCTTAAAGCAGAGTTTGGTTTTTTTGGAGTTGTTGTATAAACGCGTGTGCAAACACCGCGGGGCTGAGGTGAACCCTTTAGGCCAGGTGTTTTACTCTTCGCCGATTTTTCAAGGCGACCCTTGCGTACGAGTTGTTGAATCGTAGGCACGCAGTAGTACTCCTAATCTTGTTGTTTACTTTTTCTTTCGATCTAGCTGAAAGTTGACGATCAAATGCGTGAGGGGGAAATTCCCTTTTTTCACTTGAGACGCGAGACACCAATTTACGCGCCCCCCACGGCACGCCCGACATCGGGGGTCGGGTTCCTAGGCGCTAGCCTCGGATTGTGCTAAAGAGCCTTCTCGTCGTATTTGGGGTTTTCCTCACGATTTCAGGCTGTGGCTCGCCTCAAAACACAGAATCTGAAGCTACAAGTCCAGAGATATATGTAGTCAATTG
>CALBND010000186.1 GCA_937896305.1 uncultured Actinomycetes bacterium | reverse complement strand
ACAAGGACCGTTGGGTTAATCGTTGGAGTTATGTCATTGATGGAATGGTGAAACTAGGAAATATAACTGAGGCACAAGCAAAATTAATAACTTTTCCAGAACCGATTGAATACGCTACTTCAAATAAATTAGGTGGACCAAATGGTTACTTATTAACTTCAATAAAAAATGAGATGCTCAAATTAGGTTATACCGAAAATGATTTAAATTTAAGAGGATTAAGAGTTGTCTCAACTTTTGAAGAACAAGCACAAACCGGAATGGTTGATGCAGTTAACGCTGAAGCGCCCACAAAAAATATTGAAGGCTTAAGAATTGGGATGGCTTCAATTCGTCCAGGAACTGGTGAAGTTGTTGCAATTTATGGTGGACCAGATTATGTAACTGAACCTCTAAATAATGCCACTCAAGCAATTGCGCAAGCAGGATCAACTTTCAAACCTTTTGCTTTAGCTGCAGCTTTCGAAGAAGGAATTGGTTTAGACACAATTTGGAATGGTGATTCACCCAGAACTTTTGGGGATTACAAGTTAAATAATTATGGTAAAAAATCTTTTGGTGAGATAACTCTTTTGCAAGCAACTGAAAACAGTGTGAACACAGTTTTTGTTGATTTAGCTTTTCAAATGGGTTCAGCTAAAGTTTATGATTCAGCTTTAAGAGCAGGCATTCCTGAAGAAACTCCAGGCATGCTCAATGACATAACTTTAGTTTTAGGAACAGCTTCACCCCACGTTCTAGATGTGGCAAGTGCATACGCAACTTTTGCAGCACACGGAATTTATGCCAAACCAACAATGATTAAACAAATATATGGACCCAATGGAGGTTTGCTATTTCAATTTAGTCCTGAAACAAAACGTGCCTACACCGCACAAGTTGCTGATGAAGTTTCTTTTGCATTGCAACAAGTTGTACAAGTTGGAACAGGAACAAAAGCTAAAGGATTAAATCGACCAGCAGCTGGAAAAACAGGAACTACTGACTCTAATAAATCTGCCTGGTTTGCTGGTTACACTCCACAATTTGCAACAGCTGTGATGATGGTTAAGCAAAACGAAAAAGGTGATCCTATTTCTATGGCAGGAACCGGTGGCTTAAAAAGTGTTACTGGTGGATCATTTCCAGCAGCAATGTGGACCTCTTATATGAAAGCCGCACACTCAGGTTTATCGGTTATGGATTTTCCACCAGCCCCAGGAATCATTTTGCCAAGTAGTTCACCAATTGAAAATCCAGAAGAAATAATTCCAGTTGAAGTTGTCACCCCAACTGTGACACCAAGTGTGACTCCAACTCCAACGCCAACACCAATTCCAACGCCCACTCCGACAGTTACAACTTCACCAACGCCTACCGTGACAGAAACAACAACTCCAAGTGCTACCCCAAGTGTTACTGAATCAGCAACGCCCACCCCTACAACTTCTTAATTAATATTTACTGAATCAAAATTTGTAGTTGTCATTCTTAATTGCGCAACTATTCTTTCTCCAACGATGGATGAACTAATTTTTTTAGAAATTTTTAACATTGAAACGTTCATATGTGGTGGTTCGGCAAACCATCTCTGCTTTCCCTTGATGACAAAGGGTGAAAGACTTAAATTAAATGCTTCTAGAATCCCAACAAGTGCAGCAGTCACTCTTTGTTTTAAGGAAGTATTTGATCTGGGGGCTTGAAGTCCTACTCCATGAGCAGTGCCTCCAGAAACTACCAATAGGCGATGGTTGTCATCAATTTTTCTTTGTCGGTAACCAAAAGTTCCTGACACTGGTTCATGAACTTCTAGGACTGTTGATTCTATTTTGAAAGCTTTTTGGTTTCCTAACCAAAACTTTGTTCCCATTCTTAAATTAAATTCAAAAGCAGGAAATTCAAGAGCTAAACCTTTTAAATCTTTATTTGAAAGATGACTTAACCAAACCACTTTTGCACCATTGGTGCAGTGCTCTTGATAAGCCTTCAACCAGGATCTAACTTCAGACAGTTTTGACTTATTTGTTGAATCGATTGGTAAATGTAGGGAAAGTCCTTGTATTTTATGGCTTTTTACTTGATTTAAATCAGATTTATTGAGGCCAAATCTATTCATGCTGGTTAAGCCTTCAATTACTAAGGCGGAGTCAATAAATTTATTTATATTTTTTAAACTAGAAACAGTTATAGTGATTTTATTTTTATCGAGCTTTTCATACTCTTTATAAGAGTCAATATCTTGGCTATCTATTGGATCCATTATTAAAATATTTTTAAAATTAGCATCTATTACTTCGTTTATTTCATAAACTGTTCCTACAGCGATTGTTGAAATCTTTAACTCTTCACAAACTTTTGCTAATCTATTTCTACCAATTCCATAACCGTTACCTTTAATAACTGGGACTAGAGAAATGTTATGAGCAGAAAAATCTGATATTTCTTGTTGAAGATGCTTAAACCATAATTTTTTATCAATCGTTAAGGATAAAGTCATGTTTTCTATTATCCCCTTCTAGCCAAAGCAAATTGATAGGCGCGATAAACAATTGATTTGAAAATAAAATCCCACTCGCCAACATATTGCACAACTTTGCCACCTGTACCGATTTTGAATCTTAGTAATCCAAATAGCGGTGATTTTTCACTAAGTGTGGCTGAGATGCCACGCATGTCATAAAGATCAGCTCCAGCATCCCGGGCATCTTTTAGCATTTGCCACTGAATGGCGTTACTTGGTCTTAACTCACGTCCACTTGTAGATGAAGCACCATAGGAATACCAAACATGTTTACCAACTTTAACCCAAAGACAAGCAGCATGTACCACATTTTCCTGTTCAGCAATATAAAGTCTCATTTCACAAAGACCTTGTGAATTTTCATTTAATGATTTCCACATTTGTTGAAAATAACTTAAAGGTCTGGGAGTGAATTTATCTCGTTGTGCTGTTTCTTTATAAAGTTGGTGAAATGTATTTAGATCTTGAAAAGTTACTTGTTTTATTGTGACTAAATTTTTTTCTGCCCTTTTGATATTTCTTCGCCATTCTTGACTAAACGAGGATAGTAATTCTTCATCTGTTTTATTTGCAACTTCTATGGCAAAAACAAATCTGGGTTGGACATCACCAAAACCTTCAACATTACTTTTACCTTGTTTGCCACCTAATTGTTGTAACTTTTTAGCAATTTCAACGCCATAAGGATTAATACGATCTGACTCTACATCAGTAATTGTTTTATATTTTTTATCAGAAATACTGTTTTTGATGGTGGAAGATTGCCAAGTCGCAACTGTTATTTGTGGCCCAATTTTTAGGGCAAAAGCATTATTTTTTTGTGCATAATCTTTTAAAGGTGCTAACCAGTTAAGAACTTCTTTTGCGTAATCAGGATTTAAAACAGGGCCTTCAGGTAAGTAAAAAAGGGATAGTTTTGTTTTAGGAATATTTCTAGATAAAACCAAACCCACACTAACTATTCTTTTTTCATCAAACCAACCAATTGATTTTGCCCTCCAACCTTTTTTAACTTCAGCCCAAGAAGGCAATTGCAAAAAAGAAAAAGTTTCATATGTTTTTAAGAATTGATAATGTTCTTCAATTGTTATTTCTTTAACTTGTAAGGGCATTTAGGCAACTAGTTTCTTTAAGAATTCTAAATCTGCTTTAACACCAGGTTCAGCTGTTTCAATAATTACATTACATTTGGCATCTTTCACAACTTGAGCAATTTGATCTTGGGGCAAAATTGAATCTGTGAAATTACTGTGACGATCTCTAGAAGAATCAAATTCGTCACGAGATCCATTGGCGTGAATTAAATCAATTTTTTTAGTTATGTTCTTTATTTCTTTAACAGCAGTTTTTAATTCAATTCCAGCAGCCCAAGCATGGCAAGTGTCTAAACAAAAACCAGCTTTAGTGTGACCTACGTTTTGCCACAGGTTTTTAATATTTTCTAAAGTTCTAGCCATCGCATGACTTCCACCTGCAGTGTTTTCAATTAACACCGGCACATGCATTTCTGTTTTCTCAACAGCTTTGCGCCAATTGTCAAAACCAACCATCGGATCATCATCTTTAGTGACATGTCCCCCGTGCACAATTACCCCACTTGCTTTAACTTCTGCTGCTAAATCAACTGTTTGTTGCAAAAGTTTTCGGCCCGGAATTCTAATTCGATTATTTGTGCTGGCCACATTTATGACATAAGCCGCATGAATATAGACAGGCATATTTAAGGAGGAGGTCAAATCAGCTAATTCTTTAGCTCCCCCTGGAAAATCAAGGGTTGGTTTCTTCCAACCTTGAGGATCTCCCACTTGGATTTGAAAGCATTGCGCTCCTAGATTTTGGGCATGAGCCACAGGATCTGGATCAGAGCCAAAAGCCGCACCGATTAATTGAGTCATTTGCTCCTAAGGCTAATGACCTCAAGGCATCGTTGTCTCACCCTCACGGGTAATCTTTGAGACCAAAGCAAAGTTTTAAAAGATTTTGCTTGCAAGAAGCAACACTTTAAGCCTCCTGTCGAAGCAAATGGCTTTGACCGACTAGACCAAAGGGGGAAGGCAAAAGCATGCGTAGATATGAAGTCATGGTCATTCTTGATCCTGAATTAGAAGAAAAAACTGTTAGTCCAAGTCTGGAAGCTTTTCTAAATGTGATTCGCCAAGATGGCGGCAAAGTAGACAAAGTTGATATCTGGGGACGCCGCAGATTTGCGTTTGAAATTAATAAAAAACAAGAAGGCATTTATGCTGTTCTTGATCTGACATCTTCTGCTACAGCTGTTGCAGAATTAGATCGTCAACTTAACTTAAATGAATCAGTTATGCGCACCAAAGTTGTTCGCCCTGAAGCAAGATCGGCTAAATAAATGGCTCAAGGCGATATCAACGTAACAATTGTTGGAAACCTAGTTAGAGATCCAGAACTTCGTTTCACTAAAAACGGTCAAGCCGTTGCTTCATTCACAGTTGTTTCAAGTTCTCGTTATATGGATAAGACAACTAATGAATGGAAAGATTCTGATCCTGTATTTATGAATTGTAATGTTTGGCGTGAACACGCAGAAAACGTAACTAATTCATTAACTAAAGGAGCAAGAGTTCTTGTTACTGGAAAATTGAAACAACGTTCTTACACAACTAAAGAAGGTCAAGAAAGACAAGTTGTGGAATTAGAAGTTGAAGACGTTGGTCCAGCCTTGCGTTATGCAACTGCAAAAATTTCTAAGATTGCTCGCGAAGGTGGAAGTAATTTTGGTGGACAAAGTGCACCAAGTTCAACACCAGCTGCTGCAACAAATGATGATCCATGGGCAACCCCAGATGCAGGTTCTGGCTGGGATGGCACCAATGAAGAAGCCCCCTTTTAATTAATAACGATTAGGAAAAAAACACATGCCAAGAAAACAAGTACAACAATCAAGAACAGGTAAAAGTTCAGCACCAAAGAACTTAAAGCCAATGAAGATGAAGGCTTGCCCTTTTTGTAAAAAAGAAATTGCCTACATCGATTACAAAGACATCAATTTATTACGCAAATACATTTCTGATCGTGGCAAAATCCGCGCCAGACGTGTTACCGGAAATTGCACCCGTCACCAACGAGATGTTGCTTCAGCTGTGAAGAATGCTCGCGAAATGGCTTTGTTGCCCTACACAACTTCTACAAGATAAGGAAATATTCATATGAAACTTATTCTTACTCAAGTAGTTGATGGTTTAGGAAATCCAGGCGACATTGTTACTGTGCGTGATGGATTTGGCAGAAATTATTTGATTCCTAGAAGATTAGGAGTTGCATGGACTAAGGGTGGTCAAAAACAAGTTGATCAAATTAAACGAGCACGTTCTGCTCGTTCGGTTCGAGACCTAGATCATGCTAAAGAAATTGCTGGTGCACTTAATTCTTTGAAAGTTGTTGTGAAAGCACAAGTTGGTGAAACAAATAGATTATTTGGTTCCATCACAACTTCTGACATCGTTAAGGCTGTGCAAGAAGCAGGCGGACCTAAATTAGATCGTCGCACTTTAACTTTGAAGCACCCAATTAAATTAGCTGGAAAACACAGAATTCCAGTTAAGCTACATCAAAGTGTTTCAACAGCAATTACGATTGATATCATTAATCGATAATTAAAACTATTTAAAGGCCCAGAGGTTAATTTCTCTGGGCCTTTAATATTTCTGCCACTAAACCATCACTTGCTTGTTCCACCATGTCTAATACTTCATAAAAGGCATCAAGAGGTTCATGATAAGGATCTGGAACTTCTAGTTCCAAAGAATCTTGTGCCGCATTTTTAAAAAGAGGATCAAATGCTCTCATTAATTTTATTTTTGGTAATTGATCCTTTGGGGCAATAGAAGTTAAGTTTCGTTTATTTTCAAAATCCATCACAAGGATTAAATCTTTTTGTTCAAACCAATGCTTCTTGAACTGTCTTGCATTATGTGATATTTCATATCCTGAATCTCTTAGAACTTTAATACTTTTTTGATTCGCATCTTCACCTTCGTGCCAGTCACCAGTACCTGCTGAGTCAACAAATATATCTAAACCAGCTTTGTCTAAACGATCTTTTAAAACAACTTCACCAATGGGGGAGCGACAAATATTTCCAGCACAAACAACGCAAATAGTTTTGATTTCAGAAAGCTTCATTAGTTCAAAGTTATTGGAGGTCATGGTGTGACAATAGTTGCTAGGTGGATAACAATTCTTAAAAAAACTTTTTACCCACAAGCCATATTTGTTATTTACGCAGGTCAGTGACTTTTCTTGACTTATCTTGGACCCAAGGGTCCCCAACTTGTCCACAGTGAATCATCCAAAACCCCACACAAAACAGACCTTGTCCCCCTTTTATCCACAACCTCATCCACAGGCTCTTTTGTGTTCTGAGGCTAAAGGGCCTACGTTAGAAACCTAAGCCTAGAAATTTGTACTCCAAAACGTCAGACCTTGGTGAGACAGTTATTTAAAGAAAGAAAAGCAGAATTAGAACCATAGATAAGGAAAAAGGGTAACTAAATTGTCAGTTTCTGAATTACCTCTTCCCCCAACTGATCCCACCAGAACTCCCCCTCAAGATGTGGCAGCTGAACAAAGCGTAATTGGCGCGATGCTGCTTTCTAAAGATGCAATTTCAGATGTTGTTGAACAAGTAAGAGAACACGATTTTTATCGACCAACACATCAAACATTATTTGCAATAGTTATTGATTTATATTCACGCGGTGAACCAGCAGATGCTGTAACTGTGGCAGCTGAATTAACTAGAAGTGGTGAACTAGCAAAAATCGGTGGTGCTGCTTATTTGCACACCTTGGTGGCATCGGTTCCAACTGCAGCTAATGCCGGATATTACGCACGTATCGTTAAAGAAAAAGCAATTTTAAGAAGACTAGTTGAAGCTGGAACTCGAATTGTACAAATGAGTTATAGCGAGGCTGGCGAAGTTGACATGATAGTTGATAGAGCCCAAGCAGAAATTTATGACGTAACAGATAAAAGAAGTGGCGATGATTATCAAAAATTAGATTCATTAATGAATCAAGCTTTAGAAGAAATGAATGCAATTGCCCAACACGGAGATAAATTAGTTGGAATCCCAACTGGTTTTGCTGATTTAGATCGTTTATTAAATGGTTTGCAACCTGGACAATTAATTATGTTAGCTGCCAGACCTGGTATGGGTAAATCAACATTAGGTCTAGATTTCGCAAGAGCAGCATCAATTAAAAGTAACGCCACCGCTGCTGTGTTTTCTTTAGAAATGGGTCGAAACGAAATTGTGATGCGTTTACTTTCTGCTGAATCAAGTATTGGTTTAACTGCAATGCGTAGTGGAAAAATGAATGAAACAGATTGGCAAAAACTTGCTCGCAAAATGAGTAACGTTTCTAACGCACCACTATTTATTGATGATTCACCAAACTTAACCATCACAGAAATTCGTGCCAAGTGTCGAAGATTAAAACAACGCCATGACTTAAAACTTGTGGTTGTTGACTATTTGCAGTTGATGACCAGTGGTAAAAGAGTTGAATCTAGACAACAAGAAGTTTCTGAATTTTCTAGATCATTAAAACTTTTAGCTAAAGAATTAGAAGTACCTGTTGTAGCAATTTCTCAGCTAAATCGTGGACCAGAACAAAGAACAGATAAAAGACCAATGCTTTCAGATTTGCGTGAATCAGGATCTTTGGAACAAGACTCAGATGTAGTGCTACTTATTCATCGTGAAGATCATTATGATCGTGAATCACCAAGACAAGGTGAAGCAGATTTAATTGTGGCAAAACATAGAAATGGTCCAACAGCTACTTTGACAGTTTCATTTCAAGGACACTATTCACGTTTTGTGGATATGGCACCTAACTACAACGCGACAGCTGCACCAACAAATCAAGCTATTAACTAATAATCATGTCGAAAGTAAATCAAGAAAAACTACTTAAATTAATTACACAAGAACAAAATCTTTATAAAGAAAGAAATCCAAAATCCTTCGCATTATTTAATCAGGCAACAAATCTTTTCGGACAAGTTCCAATGACTTGGATGAATAAATGGGCTGGCGGTTTCCCAATTTATTTAGATTTTGCAAGAGGAAACAGAATAGTTTCTGTTGATGGACATAACTATATTGATTTTGCACTTGGTGATACCACTGCTATGGCAGGACACAGTCCAGAAGCTGTTGGAAAAGCAATTAATGATCGCTACACAATAAAAGGTGGACCAACAACAATGCTTCCCACCGAAGATGCGCAATGGGTTGCAAAAGAATTAACAAACAGATTTGGTTTAGCACTCTGGTCATTTGCTCTTTCAGCAACAGATGCCAACAGATGGGCGCTTCGTATTGCACGCATGGTTACGGGCAAACCTAAAGTATTAGCTTTCTCTTACGGCTATCACGGAACAGTTGATGAAACATTTGTGGTGCGAGGAGAAAATAACGAAACACTTTTAAGACCAGGAAATGTGGGCTCTCCAGTAGACATAACGGATACAACCCGTGTTGCAGAATTTAATGATTTGGAAAGTGTTGAAAATGCTTTAAAATATGGCGATATTGCAGTAATTATTACCGAACCAGCATTAACAAATATTGGCATCGTTTTACCAGAGCCAGGATTTTTAACAGGTTTAAGAACATTAGCCACAAAATATGGAGCACTGCTTTTAATTGATGAGACTCATACTTTCTCTGCTGGAGTAGGTGGAATGACAAAAGAAAATAATTTACAACCAGACATTGTCACTCTTGGAAAATCAATTGGTGGTGGTATCGCAGCCGGTGCCTATGGCATCAGCCAAGAGCTAGCAGAAAAAACTCGTAACCAAAAGGACGCCGATTTAGTTGATGTTGGTGGAGTTGGCGGAACTTTATCTGGAAATGCATTATCGATAACTGCAATGAGAGCTACCTTAGAACATGTTTTAACCAAAGATGCTTTTTCCCACATGATTAAACTCGCCACAAAATTTACTAATGAAGTGCAAAATATTTTAGATGAAACAAATATTGATTGGTCAATTTCTCAATTGGGGGCTAGAGCTGAATACCGGTTCAATAAACCAGCACCTAGAAATGGCAGCGAGTCAGCAAAAGCAAGTAACGATGCACTTGATGAATACATGCATCTTTACACAATCAATAGAGATATTTTAATGACACCATTTCACAATATGGCACTGATGTGTCCTGCGACAAAAGAAACAGATATTGATACCCACACTAAAATTTTTAAAGAAGCAGTTACAAATCTACTTTAGAACTTCTCTTCAAAACAACTAAACCAATAAATACAGCTATTGCAAATGAAAAAGATCCAATAAACCAAGTTGTCATGGGGGAGGGAAGAGCGCTCCACCACCATTCAATGTTGTTATTTAAATTCCAGTCTGTTTTATCTTGTCCCCCAGAAAACTTGGTACTAACTCCAGTTATATACCTACGCATTGTGTAATGCAGAGCAAAAGATTGAGCGGTAACAATTGCGCTAAAGATTAAAAAGAATTGACTCCAATTGAAAGTTATAGGGCTTTCTTTTTTTACCGCCAATAAAGCTATACCAAAGAAGACCATTAAAAGAGGCAAGAAGTAACGCGGTTGTGCACCTTCACCAACAAAGTTGAAACCTAAATACAAGATTCTCAAAGGTAAATAAAATATTGCTCCCATAATAATTATTAAAGAAATATTTTTCTTGAAATTTGTTTCCCTTAGACCTATAAAAAATAATCCAAAAAATACTAATAAACTTAAGAAAGAAGTCATGGGAACCATAGGAGTATCAAACCAACCCAAAGGCCAAGTGCCGAGAGATCCTGAAACAAATTGAGGCCATTGGCTAATATTTCTAAACCAAAGCTCTCCCTTGGTTCTATTTGGATCTCCACCTTGCAAACCAGAAGACCAACCAAGAGTCGAGGGTGTTGTTAAAAATTCAAAGGATGCAAAAATTCCTATAACAAATGGTAATAAATATTTAATTTTTAATTTAATTAATTCTCTTAAAGGAGCATGTATGAATAAAATAACTAAAGTAGTTAATAATAAGTAAGGGCTAGCTTCTGATCTGGATTGAATAGTCATAACACCTGTAATGAAAGTTATAACACCTAAAACTATTTGATTAGTTCTAATTTTACTTTGTAGAAAAGAAAGTAACGAAGCCCAATAAATACCTAAACCAATAATGGCCCAACTACTTGGATTAGTTGAGGGGATCGTAAATAAAGCTAAAGGAACAACAACGCCAATCCAGGTGCCGATTAACGCAAAACGAATAGATCTTGATGAATAAAGCGCAGTTACTATTAGTAATACGACAGCTAGCAGTGAATTAAAAATTCTCATCAACATTGCTGATTGCAAGGTGTTGTCACCAATTAGTAAATGCATCGTCCAATAGAAACCATTTGGAAATCTACCGATTTCATTAGTTCTAGATCCGCCTAGATTTTTGTCATCCCAATTTAATTGTTTGGCTTGGCAAGCAGCACTTGTTTCAGAATTAAAGGCAAAGCAAATTGCAGACGGAGATAGCGGAGATGGGGTATCTCCATACCCATCACCGGCGACTTTTGGATCACAAATTCCAGGTTGTGCTCCATGGGAACACCAGATAGCTGGGAGGTGGAAATCGTCATCAGGGGCTGAACCTGGAGGTGAGGCAAATGCCCAAGCCGAAAGTGCGATGAAAGCACTAATGCCAGCAATGGCCAGAGGCAGGAATTTACGAATTTTGAGCACAAAAACCTTTCAGCAAGAGTTTTACTCACTCGAGAGTAACCCAAGGCCCAACGCCTAATCTTTACTCATGACCACGCCACACATGCGAGATGACCTAGCGGCACTTCCTGCCTATAAAGCAGGGGCGACTCCAGTGAGTAGACCTGATTTAGAAACTTTCAAAATCTCTGCCAACGAAAATCCTTATGCACCAATTCCTGCAATTGTGGAAGCTATAACAAAAGCTGCACAAAGTGTGCAACGTTATCCCGATCCAGCTTCCTTAAGACTTAAAAATAAATTAGCAAAAAAATATAAAGTTGATGTTGAAAATATTCAAGTTGGAACTGGTTCTGTTGCAGTATTAACTCAACTTATTCAAGCTTCTTCTACTGTGGGTAATGAAGTTATTTTTGCTTGGCGATCTTTTGAGGCTTATCCAATCATTACTCGAGTTGCTGGAGCAACACCAGTAATGGTTTCTTTAACAAAAACTTACGAACATGATTTAGATGCAATGCTAGCTGCGATCACCGAAAAAACTAGTTGCATACTTTTATGTAGTCCAAATAATCCAACTGGACCGGCCATTAAAAAGGATGCTTTCTTAAATTTCATAAACAAAGTTCCAGAAAGAATTTTAGTTGTCTTGGATGAGGCCTACACAGAATTTGTGCGAGATGATTTAGCAGTTGAAGGATTAAGAGATGCTTGGGGTAAATCTAATGTGGCAATTCTTAGAACTTTTTCTAAGGCATATGGAATGGCGGGCTTAAGGGTTGGTTTTTGTATCGCACAACCAAGTGTTATTGAAACTTTAAATAAAGTAGCTTTAACTTTTGGAGTAACTAATTTAGCTGAAGAAGCCGGATTAGCAGCTCTTGACAACGAAATAGAATTATTGAAAAGAATTGATACTTTAGTTTCTGAAAGAACTCGAGTTGTGGATGAATTAACCAAGCAAGGTTGGAAAATTCCTCAAGCTGATGGTAACTTTATTTGGCTTGACTTAAAAGAAAAAGCTGAAGAGTTCACTCAAAAATGCGATGAAGCAGGCTTAAGTATTCGCATGTTTGCTAACGATGGAGTCAGGGTCACAATTGCTGAAAAAACAGCGAACGATCGTTTAATAGAGGTTGCACTTAAGTTTCAGGCCTAATTAACTCTTTACGTTTTTCTCCAAGAACTACTAACGCAATTCCTAAGACTACTATTAATCCGCCCACCAAAATTGTTAAAGTAATTATTTCATTTCTTAATAGGCTTCCTAATAACACAGCAACAACAGGATTAACCAATGCATATGTGGCAACTAATGAAATTGGTGTGTTATCCAAAAGGTAGGCATAAGCACTATAAGCAATAGCGCCCATTAGTGAAATATAAATAAATGCAATCCAAGTTTGTGTTTCGTGTGGTTCAAAAAATTGGGAAGTCTTTTCACCTCTGAGCACACCAATTCCGATGGCGCATAGACCACCAAACATGGTTTCCCAAGCAGCTGTTGTTAAGGGTGATTTAGGGAGATCAATTTTTTGTGCCCAGAAAGAACCAACGGCCCACAGTACAGTAGAAATAATTGGGATCAAGGTGTACCAATTTTGACCAGCACTTGGTCTTACTAAAAAAGCAACGCCAGAAATTCCAAGTAAAATTCCTAAAATTGTTTTTAAACTTGGTTTATCGCCAAACAAAAATCTTAAAATTACAACAAACACAGGTGTCATAGCAGCTAAA
The DNA here is from genome assembly GCA_937896305.1 of uncultured Actinomycetes bacterium. Lineage (GTDB taxonomy): Bacteria > Actinomycetota > Actinomycetes > S36-B12 > UBA5976 > ATZT02. The sequence continues at coordinate 17,548 of CALBND010000186.1, read as the reverse complement.
AGTGCGATTAGCCCACTGGGAATATATTGAGAAGCAACGGCAATTAGTGGTGTTGCTAAACCAATTAAAATAAAACCGATAAACATAGCATTTCTGATTTGTTTAAAATTAACAAATAATGCACTAGGTCCTTTAGTGACTAAAAGGACAATTGAAATTAATAATCCAGCAGTGATGAATCTAAAACCTGAACCGGTATGTGGTGGAATCTCTTCCACCATGAAGGCAATCCCGACATAGGTTGAAGCCCAAACAAAATAAATAATTACTAGGCAAACACTGACCCAAAAAACACTTGCGTTGGAATTTGGTAATAGTAATCGGTTTTTCATCACCGCTTATTCTACTCTTTTATTTGTGCTAGATTGCATAAAATGAATACCGCACTTGTGTCGCTAATGCAGATCAGTAGTGACGACTCTGAATCTGCGCAGCAGCGCTACCAAAGAGTAATAAAAGAATTATCCGACATTGCTAATCCAACAAATAGTGATTCCTTAGAAAAAAAACCTGATTTAATAATGCTTCCCGAACTTTGGCACGGTGGTGCTTTTAATATTGACCAAAGTGTTTCTCTAGCAACAACTTTTCCCGGACCAATCTCTGATGATATTTGTGACATCGCATCAACTTATGGTGTCTGGATTCATGCTGGATCATTCATAGAAAAATTAAATGGTTCACTTTATAATTCTTCACTTTTGATTGATAGTCAGGGTGAAATAATTACGACATACAAAAAAATTCATTTGTTTGGATTTAGTGAGGGCGAATCTAAATATTTAGCTAATGGTGAAGAGTTGGTTTGTGTGGCTACGCCTTTAGGGATGACAGCACTTACGACATGTTATGACTTAAGATTTCCTGAACTCTTTAGAAAACTTAACGAAAAAGGTGCCACTTGTATTTTAATGACTTCTGGTTGGCCAGAGATTAGAAGTGAGCATTGGAATGTATTAACTAAAGCTAGAGCTATTGAAAACCAATCAATCTTTATTGGATGTAATGGAGTTGGTGAAACTTCTGGCACAAAACTTTGTGGTAATAGTGTGGTTATTGATGCATGGGGAAATATATTAAACAAAGTATCGAATGAAGAAAAAGTTATCAATGTCGAAATTGATTTACAAAATGTAAACGTAGTTCGAGAAAAACTTCCAGTATTAGCTGATCGAATAATTAAGTAACACCACATGTACCGGGTATTTAATATCTTGACTAATAGACGATAGGCTATTTTCCATGCTTCTTTCTGACAGAGATATCAAGAGTGAAATTGATAAGGGTCGTGTTGTTTTAGAGCCTTGTGATTTAACCATGATTCAGCCCTCAAGTATTGATGTCAGATTAGATCGTTTATTTAGAACTTTTGAGAATCATAAATATGCCCACATTGATCCTGCTGAAGACCAACCAGAATTAACACGAGAAGTAGCAGTGACAGCAGATGAGCCATTTATCTTGCATCCTGGCGAATTTGTTTTAGGAAGTACTTATGAAGTGATTTCATTGCCCGATGACATCGCAGGTCGTTTAGAAGGTAAATCTTCATTAGGTCGCTTGGGGCTTTTAACCCATTCCACAGCAGGTTTTATTGATCCTGGTTTCTCAGGACACGTGACTTTGGAATTAAGTAATGTGGCAACTTTGCCCATCAAACTTTGGCCAGGCATGAAAATCGGACAATTGTGTCTATTTAGACTCGAAAGTCCTGCTGAGCATCCATATGGTTCTGCAGTTTATGGATCTCGTTATCAAGGTCAACGAGGACCAACGCCTTCTAAAGCTTATTTAAATTTTCATATAACTGATATTAAATAACTAAAAACCCCTCACAAATCCCACTTCTTTAGTGGTGTAGACTCATGTTTAATGAGCCAACAAGGCTAAGAATATTTGCATCTTGATGCTAATAGGTTCAAGATAAGTGTAAACGGCCAAAAAATGGCTATCAGCAGTATCAACAAAAGGAGTAAATATGGCACGGGCAGTCGGAATCGACCTTGGAACCACCAACTCTGTGGTTACGGTCCTAGAAGGCGGCGACCCAACAGTTATTGCCAACGCAGAAGGTTCACGCACCACTCCATCAGTGGTCGCTTTTGCAAAAAATGGCGAAGTTTTAGTTGGAGAAGTAGCCAAGCGTCAAGCAGTCACAAACCCAGATCGCACCATTCGTTCAGTAAAAAGACACATGGGCACCTCCTGGACCCAAGAAATTGATGGCAAGAAATACACCCCACAAGAAATTTCAGCTCGTACTTTAATGAAATTAAAGCGCGACGCAGAAAGTTATTTGGGTGACACAGTCACAGATGCAGTAATTACTGTTCCGGCATATTTCAACGATGCACAACGCCAAGCAACAAAAGAAGCTGGCGAAATTGCAGGTTTGAATGTTTTAAGAATTATTAACGAACCAACTGCTGCAGCTTTGGCATACGGTTTAGATAAAGCCAACAAAGCAGAACTAATCCTTGTTTACGATTTAGGTGGTGGAACATTTGACGTTTCACTTCTTGAAATTGGTGATGGTGTTGTTGAAGTTAAAGCAACAGCTGGTGACAATAAATTAGGTGGCGATGACTGGGATGAAAAAGTTATCGACTGGATGGTAACTGAATTCAAAAACAAAAATGGTGTTGATCTTTCTAAAGACAACATGGCAGTACAACGTTTGAGAGAAGCTGCAGAAAAAGCAAAGATTGAATTGTCTTCTTCAACTTCAACAAACATTAATTTGCCATACATCACAGCATCTGCTGCAGGACCATTGCATTTGGATGAAACCTTAACTCGTGCACAATTCGAATCACTAACAGCTGATTTGTTAGAACGCACAAAGAAACCTGTTGAACAAGTTATTAAAGATGCTGGAATTGCAAAGGAAAAAATTAATCAAGTAGTTATGGTTGGTGGTTCTACAAGAATGCCACAAGTAACTGAGTTGGTTAAAAAATTAACTGGTAAAGATCCAAACAAATCTGTTAACCCAGATGAAGTTGTTTCAATCGGTGCCGCATTACAAGCTGGTGTTTTAAAAGGTGAAGTAAAAGATGTTCTTTTACTTGACGTAACACCACTATCTCTTGGTATCGAAACCAAAGGTGGCGTAATGACCAAACTGATCGAGCGAAACACAACTATTCCTACAAAAAGATCAGAAATCTTTACCACCGCTGAAGATAATCAACCAAGTGTGCAAATCAAAGTTGCCCAAGGTGAGCGCGAAATTGCTGCCTACAACAAAAACCTTGGCACATTTGATTTAACCGGTATTGCTCCAGCACCACGCGGGGTTCCCCAAATCGAAGTTACTTTCGACATTGATGCCAACGGCATCGTGCACGTAAGTGCGAAAGATTTAGGAACTGGCAAAGAACAGTCCATGACAATTACTGGTGGATCTGGTTTGAGTAAAGAAGAAATTGAACGCATGATGAAAGATGCTGAATCTCACGCTGAAGAAGATAAAGAGCGTAAAGAAGAAGCAGAAGTCAGAAATGGCGCTGAAGGACTTGTTTATCAAACAGAGAAGTTCTTGAAAGATAACGCTGAAAAAATTCCTGACGAAGGCAAAGCAAATGTTGAAGAACCATTAGCAACTTTGAAGAAAGCCTTAGAAGGAACAGATTTAGCTGCCATCAAAGCTGCTATGGAAACTGTTGCCCAAGCTAGCCAAACTGTTGGCGCAGCTATGTATCAAGACCAAGCTGCTAATACTGCACCTGAAGAAAACAATGAACAAGCCGATGGCGAAGACATTGTCGATGCAGAAATAGTTGATGAAGAAGCAGGCAACAAGTGAGCCAAAACTCTGAGCAAAGCGAAGAGTTCAATGACGGAATAAAGATCAGCGACAAACGTCGTCTTGATCCAGAAACAGGCCAGCCGCGCGATAACAGCGCGGCTGAAGCTGTTGAAAATATTTCCGAAAATAAATCTGTTGACAAAGTTTCCGAGCTAACTGCTGATTTGCAAAGAATTACAGCAGAGTATGCCAACTACCGCAAACGAGTTGATCGTGATCGTGAACTAATTCGCGAATTATCGACTGGAGTTGTGTTAGAACAAATAATTCCAATTTTAGATGACATTGCCAGAGCCAAAGAACACGGTGATGTTTCAGGAACTTTTGCCACAGTGGCAGATGGATTAAGCACAATTGTGAAAAGACTTGGTTTAAGTGAATTTGGCAAAGTAGAAGAAATATTTAACCCAAGTATTCACGAAGCCCTTTCAACTATGGATGATGAAAGTGTTAGTGAACAAACTGTTGCCACCGTTGCCCAAGTTGGTTACAAAGTTGGCGAAAGAATTCTTCGACCTGCACGAGTAGTTGTAAAACAACCGCCAGCAAATTAAGCAAGAAAGAAGGTGAGTATTAATTGAGCGCTAAAGATTATTTAGAAAAAGATTATTACTCAATTCTGGGTGTTGCTAAAGATGTTGACGATGCTGCATTAAAAAAGAAATATCGAAAACTTGCACGTGAACTTCATCCTGACACCAATAAAGAAAAAGGTGCTGAAGACAAATTTAAGGCAGTTTCTGAAGCCTACGATGTTTTAAGCGATACTAAAAAACGTGCTGAATACGATCAAATGCGAACCTATGGTGCCAGTGCTGGAGGCCGAGGTGGTTTTGATCCACGTAACGCAGGTGCTCAACAAGGATTTAATGGCAATTTAGATGACTTACTTGGCGGATTTAATTTAGGTGATTTATTTGGTGGCGGAAATAGAAGACAACAAAAATCTCGCCGAGGATCAGATCTAGAAACTGAAATATCAATTTCATTTAATGATGCCTATGAAGGAACAACTGTTCCCTTAAATCTTCGAGGTGATGTAACTTGTACAAATTGCAAAGGCAGTGGTGCTAAACCTGGCACAACTCCAAAAAAATGTTCAAGCTGTAACGGTACTGGTCAAACAATGCGCAATGCTGGTGGTTTTGGTTTTGCTGATACTTGTGCAACTTGTTATGGCAGTGGAAGAATTAATGAACAAAAAGATCCCAACTGTTCTGGAACAGGTGTTGTAAAAGAAACCAGAACAATCACAGCCAGAATTCCTGCAGGTATTAAAACTAATTCCAAATTGAGATTAAAAGCTAAAGGCGAACCAGGTTCTAGAGGAGGTGAGCCAGGAGATTTAATTCTTCAGGTAATTGTTAATAAAGATGACATTTTTGAAAGAGATGGCGACAATGTTCGAGTCACTGTGCCAATTAGATATGACGAAGCAGTTTTTGGATCTCAAATAGCAATACCAGTTCCTACTGGAACCACAGTGACTTTAAAAATTCCAAGTAACACGCAAAACGGCAGAACTTTCAGAGTCAAAAATGAAGGAATGCCTAAAACTACTGGTGGCAAAGGTGATTTGTTAGCAAAAATAGAAATAGTAGTACCGCAAAATATCACCGGTAAAGCAAAAGAATTTTTAGAAAATTATGCCAAAGAAGTAACACACGATAATCCTCGAGCTGAATTAATTGCCCAAAACGCTAGAAGAAAGAGGTAGTTGTGACTGCTAAAAAAAATTATCGAAACATTGAAGATCACATCCCAGTTTTCTCTATTTCTATTGCTGCAGAATTAAGTGGATTACATCCTCAAACACTTCGTCAATATGACCGTTTAGGAATAGTTTCACCATCTAGGGAAGGTGGAACCAGACGTCTTTATTCCCGTATAGATATAGCCAAATTGAAATATGTGTCCCAATTGACATCTGAAGGAGTGAATCTGGAAGGGGTTAAAAGAATTTTAATGTTAGAAAAACATATCCGTTCCCTGGAAGCAAAATTGGGTGGAGTTATCAGACCAGGAAATACCACCGATGTTGAATTATGGAAGTCACGAAGAATACAAAAAGTCCAATAAATAAATTGTCCCAAATAATCCCCAAAAAATAAACTAGAAATAATTCACTTTCGTCCCACGAGTATCAATTACTCGGGGGACGAACATGTTTTATAAATTAAAAGTATTTACAAGTTTCACTGTTCTGTTAATTCCACTATTTCTATTCATCAATCCAGCACAAGCTACTTCACCAGATGCCATCACCTTGGAATCAATAAGTGTTGTTAATTCCACTGTTGAAACTGGACAAGACATTGTTATGCAGTTAGAAGTTGCAGTCCCTACCGGCTATTCATGGGATCCAAATGATTCATATTTAGGCTATTCAACAAAGGTCCTATTATGTAAAAATGAGATTTATACCGAAAATAACGGGGTAGGAAGTTGTTCATACGGAAACACTCAATCTCAATACGCACTTAGCTCAATATCCGAAGTAGTTGAAACCAATTATTTAAATTACAGTTTGATTTCATTTAAAGTTTCTGGACAGATTTTCGCAGGGTCTGTAAATGAATTCAAATTATTTAGAGTAATAGTCGCTGGTGCAGATTTACCAAATCAAGAAGAAATACACAAATACGATCGAGGCAAAACTTATGCCATTGAAAGTGTATTTGATCGCACAGACGTTCCAGTTCCAACTTTTTTAAACGGTGATGTCAGTGTTGTTGCACCGACACCAACTCCTACCCCAACTCCTACGCCCACACCAACTCCATCGGCAACAAGTTCAAGTGAGCCAGTCTCAAGCTCAAGTGGTGCCCAGAGTTCAACTTCCTCTGCGAGTAATTCTGTAGCGATTCCGGTAGCAGTTGAATTTTCTGCCAAACAAACAATTAAATCTCCTTCAGCTTTAGGAAATTTAACTTGGACTAGAGCAAATGAAATTAAGAAACCAAAAACGAATTGGAAAACCACTAAATATAGTAAAGCAAATGGTAAAAGTTATTTATCCAGTTCAGTTAACGGATCAAAAATTAAATTGAAGACAAAAGGTGATGCTTTCACGCTGAGATATATTACCGGGGCCAATATGGGGATGATCCAAGTAATTGTTGATGGTAAAAAAATTGCAGAATTTAGTTCTAAATCTGCAACTACGAAAGTTAAAGCTAAATCATGGATTGGGATAGGTTCTGGAAAACACATCATCCAAATTATTTCAGTTTTAGAAAACGGTGAAAAGATTGGTATTGATGCTTACCAATTAGGAAGAGCTGTTTAAATTATCCGGAAATAATTTTAATAGCTGAGGGGAAAGCAATTTCTATATTGTCAGAAATTGTTTTCCAACCCCTAATTTTTGCTTGTTCAAACCAACTATTTGCATCTTCCATAGTTTTTATATAAACAACGGGCGCATTTGGCCAATCTTCCACTAGCGGAAGAGAATCAAAATAATGTTCTAATACTTGAGCATTACGCGGGGCAACAGTTGAACCCACTGGCAAAGTTGCATCAATAAATATGTAGCCAGCTAGGTTTCGATAACTTGCCCTTAAACCATTGCCTACTCCGGGAAGTAAAGTTCCTGATCTTTCCTGAGCTACTAAAACTATTTCTGAAGTATTTGAAACCTGCATACAAATATTAAAAATGGCTGAGGCAATATCTTCACGGGCTGACTTTGCACTAGATGTTCTAATTACTAAATCAAATAGGGATTCGGGTAATGGATTTTTTTCAAATGGATCTGTAATAAAAACAGTAAAAGGTTTAGTTGAGATCTCAAAAGGATTCATAATTTGGTTGTAAGAATAATTTTATTCTCTCTCACCAATTCGATTTTCAATTTTGAGCAATCCCCAAACAACAAAAATTCCAATCGCAAAAAGTATTGCAGCCATAATCACTAAAGAATTTGGTGCCAACAGCGCTCTATCCTCTGCTTGCCATGGCCAAAGAGCTCTAAGCGAACCAAGCATTAATCCAGCCAATATCACAAGTGTAGGTCTGGATTTTTCATTCAACAACCATTTAAGTATTGACACAAAACTTGCTAATCCAACTAAAGCACCGATAGCAAAGATTAATAAGTATTGAATATTTCTTTCATTAACAGCATTTATTGTTGTGGCATACATTCCAATTGTTAAGAGAATGAAGGATCCTGAAATTCCAGGCAAAACTAAAGCACAAATTGCTACTGCAGCGGAGAAGAAAATAACAATAGAACTTGGATTACTTATTTCCCCTGGTGGCAATCCTGTAAGCATGAAAGCTGCTAGGGCTGAAACAAGTGCTAGTAAATAGTCTTTTAGATTCCATTTACTATTTGTACTTTTAACAGACATTTTGTAAGGGATATATATTCCTGCTGCAACTAGACCAGAAAAAATTGCTCTTAATTCAATTGGATTTGTTTCCAGTAGAGGTTCAATAAATTTTGCACCCAACACTAAAGCTATTGCCATTCCTACCAAAACAGGAATTAGTAAACTCCATTCAAGTTTTTTGAATACTTGCAAGACTCGAGAAGGTTTAGAAATATTTAAAAAAGACTTAAAAACTAAATCAGCATTATTTAATAAGCGGTTATAAATACCGGTAATTAATGCGATAGTGCCACCAGAAACACCTGGAATGACTTCTGCTATTCCGATCAGAAGTCCACGAACAAAATTAAATAAAGTTTTAATCATTTATGCAAGTCCCAATTCCTGTAAAGAAATAACTGAAACATATTTCAAACCAGCTTCCTCAATCTTTGGTCCTGCTCCACGATCAACTACAACAGCTACTCCCACCACAATTGCACCTGCTTCTTTAAGTGCTTCAACAGCTGTTAATACAGAGCCACCAGTTGTTGAAGTATCTTCAACAGCTAAAACTCTTTTGCCTTTCACATCTGGTCCTTCAATTCTTCTTTGTAAACCGTGGGCTTTCCCTTCTTTTCTCACTACAAAAGAATTCAGCTGTCTACCATTTTTATTTGCCTCATGCATCATTGCTGTGGCAACAGGATCTGCTCCCAGAGTTAGTCCACCAACTGCTTCATAGTCAAAGTCTTTTGTGGCATCCAACATTGCTTGGCCAACTAAAGGTGCAGCAACAAAATCAAGTGTGACTCTTCTTAAATCTACGTAATAATCGGCTTCTTTGCCGCTAGAAAGAATTACTTTTCCATGCACAACTGCTTTTTCTTTTATTTGCGCAATCAAATCGGACTTTAGGCTCTGTTGACTCATGAGATTAACCTTAATCGCTATGGCGGCCAAAGCCTGGGAAGTGGCTGTGGAATAATTTGAATTCAAGAGAAATATTTAATTTACTTACTTGAAAAGGAATAAAGTTGAACACTGAGCAATTAGAAAAAATGAAAACCGGTAAAGGTTTTATAGCAGCCCTAGATCAAAGTGGCGGAAGTACACCTAAAGCATTGAAGCTTTATGGAGTGGAAGAATCAGCTTATTCAAGTGAAGAAGAAATGTTTGACCTAGTTCACGCTATGCGTACCAGAATTATTAAGAGCCCATCTTTCACAGGTGAAAGAATTTTAGGTTCCATTCTTTTTGATATGACAATGGAAAAAATGATTGATGGCAAAGGAACTGCAGAATTTTTGTGGGAAAACAAAAAAGTTATCCCTTTCTTAAAAATCGATAACGGTTTAGCTGCTGAAGAAAATGGCGTTCAAGTTATGAAATCCATCCCAGAACTAGATGATCGTTTATCACGAGCTAATGGACATAAAGTTTTTGGAACAAAAATGCGTTCAGTTATTAAATTAGCTAACCGTAAAGGTATTGAACAAATTGTTTCTCAACAATTTGAAATTGGTAAAAAAATTATTGATGCAGGACTTGTGCCAATAATTGAGCCAGAAGTTGATATCAATTCACACGAAAAAGAACAAGCAGAAGGTGTTTTGAAATTGGCTATTTTGGATCAATTAAATAAATTGAAGGAAAACCAAAACGTGATTCTGAAATTAACTCTGCCTTCTCAGGTTAATTTTTACTCAGATCTAGTAAGCCACCCCCGTGTAATTAGAGTGGTTGCTTTATCTGGTGGGTATGCAAGAAATGAAGCAAATTCAATGTTGGCCAAAAACAATGGAGTTATCGCAAGTTTTTCTCGTGCGCTAACTGAAGGTTTGTCTGCCCAACAAAGCGATGAACAATTTGATGGTGCTTTGGATGAAGCAATCCAAGGTATTTACGAAGCTTCTAACACCTGATTTAATAATTAAGTGCCACCAAAAGTAGCGGTCATTGGTTCTGGCGTTTCTGGAATCTCTGCGGCGCAAAAATTAATTGAAAAAAATTGTGCTGTAACAATTTTTGACCAAGGTATTAATCCAGGTGGACGTTTAGGGATCAGAAGTTTAAGAAACCCTCCATTTGTAAATAGACCAGTTGATGTGGGGGCTGCGTACTTCACAATTTCTGATGAGCTATTTAAGAAAAAAGTTGCTGAGTGGCAAACTAACAAACTTGTACATGAGTGGACTGATACTTTTCACATATTTGATGATTATGAAATAACCACCACCACAGGACCAATGCGTTATGCCACAAAAGAAGGATTAAGAAGTTTAGCAAGATTTGAATTAGCAAATCTTGCAACAAAGGGAGTGCAACATTTTCAGGAAAGAAAAATATCTCTAGTAGTTGTTAACGACAAGAACGTTTTAGTTGATGAAGAAGTTTTTGATGCAGTTGTTTTAGCAATGCCAGGGTTACAAGCTGCAAAAATTATTTCTGATCAAGAATTAGTAAATCAATTATCTAAACAAATTTGGAAACCAATTTTATCAACTTGGTTTGTTATTGATTCAGATACGCCAAAATATGATGCGATGTTTGTAAATAATCATGAAGTTATTTCACTAATTGTGAATGACGGTAAAAGAAGGGGAGATAATGCTCCTGTGGTAAATGTTTTAACAACACATAATTATGCAAAATCTAGATTAGAAAATATCAATAACTATCTTGATGAAATTGTTGATCATGCTATTGAAATATGGAACATTCAAAGTGAGATTCTTGAAAAAGGAATTACCCGCTGGTCTTTAGCTCAACCAGAAACTGCGACCAGAGTGGAAACACCCGAAAGATTAGCCATAATCGGAGATGCATACTCAAATAAACCTAGAATTGAATCTGCTTGGCTTGATGGCCAAGCAGTCTTAACCCAACTTCTGGCCATAGTTTAGATTCGTTTGGGCAAGTTTTTGAAATGAGGATTTAATGCCAGCAATCGTTTTGTTAGGTGCGCAATGGGGCGATGAAGGCAAAGGTAAAGCTACAGATTTATTAGGTAATCGTGTTTCTTACGTTGTTAGATATCAAGGTGGCAACAATGCTGGCCACACTGTTGTTATTCCAACCAAAAATGGTCCTGAAAAATTTGCACTACATTTATTACCCTCAGGAATTTTAACACCAGAAGTAGTTCCAGTTATCGGAAATGGTGTGGTAATTGATCCAGGTGTTTTACTAAATGAAATTAAAGGATTGAATGAACGAGGTATTAATACTTCTAAATTAAAAATTTCAGCAGATGCACACATCATCACCAGTTACCACGTAATGCTGGATAAAACTATTGAAAGATTCCTAGGTAAATCTAAAATTGGCACCACAGGTCGAGGTATTGGACCAGCTTATGGCGACAAAGTAAGCCGAGTTGGAATTAGAGTGCAAGATCTTTATGACGAATCAATTTTGAGAAAAAAAGTTGAAGGATCTTTAGTTTCTAAAAATCAAACTTTAGTAAAAGTTTATAATCGAAGAGCAGTCGATGTCGATGTAATTGTGGAAGAACTTTTAAGTTATGCCAAAGAATTAAAACCATACGTTGCTAACACTTCCTTGTTATTGCACGAAGCATTAGAACGTGGTGAAAATGTTTTACTTGAAGGTGGTCAAGGAACTTTGCTCGATGTTGATCATGGAACTTATCCATTTGTGACTTCCTCAAATCCCACCGCAGGTGGTGCTGCAACTGGTTCTGGGATTGGGCCAACAAAAATAACTAGAGTTATTGGAATTTTGAAAGCCTATACAACCAGAGTTGGGGAAGGACCTTTTCCAACAGAATTATGAGATGATGATGGGGAACGTTTAAGACAAATTGGTGGAGAGGTTGGAACCACAACTGGTCGCCCCAGAAGATGTGGTTGGTTTGATGCAGTTGTCGCACGCTATGCCACGCGAGTTAATGGTTTAACAGATTTCTTTTTAACCAAGTTAGATGTTTTAAGTGGATTCGAAAAAATTCCAGTTTGTGTAGCTTATGAAATTGATGGAGTGCGTTATGAAGAAATGCCTATGACCCAAACCCAGTTTCATCACGCTAAACCAATTTATGAATATCTACCTGGCTGGAAAGAAGATATTTCAGAAGCAAGAAAATTTGAAGAGCTACCAATAAATGCTCAAAAGTATGTGGAGTATTTAGAGAAAATTTCTGGGGCACCAATGAGCGCTATTGGGGTTGGTCAGCACCGCGATGCCACCATCTCGCGAAGAGACCTGATTAACTAAGCACATGACTACCGAATTCGAAGCAAACCCAGCTGAAGGTAAAAGAGTTTACGATCTAGATCGTGCTCACGTTTTTCATTCTTGGAGTGCCCAAGGTGCAATTAAACCACTACCAATTGCTACTGCGGCAGGTTCTTATTTCTGGGATTACGACGGTAAAAAATATTTAGACTTTTCTTCACAATTAGTAAATACCAATATTGGGCATCAACATCCAAAAGTTATTAAAGCAATTCAAGACCAAGCAGCAAAATTAGCAACTATTGCACCGCAGCACGCAAATGATATTCGAGGTGAAGCTGCAAAAAAATTAGTTGATCTTGCACCAGATGGTTTCAATCATGTGTTCTTCACTAACGGTGGTGCAGATGCAGTTGAAAACGCTGTGAGGATGGCAAGAATTCACACTAGGCGTCACAAAATTTTATCTTTCTATCGTTCTTATCACGGCAATACTGGAACAGCTATTCAAATGACAGGAGATCCAAGACGCTGGCCAAATGAATTTGCTTACGGAGTAATTCATTTCTTCGGCCCTTATCCATATCGTTCTCCATTCTGGTCAACAAGTCCTGAAGAGGAAACTAAAAGAGCATTGGAACATTTAGAGTCTGTTATTCAATTAGAAGGACCAGCAACAATTGCTGCTATTTGTATTGAAACAATTGTTGGAACTACTGGTGTCTTAGCACCAACTCCAGGTTATTTAGAAGGTTTAAGAAAAATTTGTGACAAATATGGAATCTTATGGATTGCAGATGAAGTTATGGCAGGTTTTGGTAGATCAGGTGAATGGTTTGCGTTTCATCATTCCAAAGCACGCCCAGATTTAATTGTTTTCGCTAAAGGATCTAACTCAGGTTATTTACCAGTTGGTGGAGTAATTATTGATGAGCCAATTTATGAGACATTTGTTGATCGAGTGTTTCCTGGAGGACTTACCTATTCAGGTCATCCATTAACGACAGCTTCAATTGTGGCAACCATTGATGTTATGAAAGAAGAAAAAATGGTTGAAAATGCTCGCGAGATTGGTAAATCAGTTATTGCACCTGCGCTAAATCAACTTAAAGAAAAACATCCTTCAGTAGGAGATGTTCGCGGTAGTGGAGTTTTCTGGGCAATTGAACTTGTGAAAGATAAAACAACTAAAGAACCACTTGTGCCATATAACGCTAGTGGAGCAGATGCGGCTGCGATGGGTGAATTTGCTGCTGAATGTAAAAAACTAGGTCTGATGCCATTTGTAAATATGAACCGAACTCACGTTGTGCCACCTTGCAATGTTTCTAAAGCAGAAGCCGAAGAAGGTTTAGCAATTCTTGATAAAGCTTTAGAAATTACCGACAAATACGCTAAATAAATAATTCAACTAGGATACTTTCGTGAGGATTCTAGTTTTAGGTAATGGTGCCAGAGAACATGCAATTATTAAATCTCTATTAATTGATCCAAGTGTTAAAATAATAATTGCTGCTCCAGGAAATGCTGGTATTGCACAAGATGTTGAAACTTTTAATATTAATTTGGATGACATTAAAGAAATTTCAGAATTCGCAGTATTACAACAAATAGATCTAGTAATTGTTGGCCCAGAAAAACCATTAGTTCTTGGAATTAGTGATGCCATCAGAGCCAGAGGAATTGCTTGCTTTGGACCTTCAGAAGAAGCAGCACAATTAGAAAGCTCTAAATCATTTGCTAAAGACATCATGAATGCTGCAAATGTTCCAACAGCAAAATCTTTTACTTGTATTTCAATTAACGAAGTTATTGTTGCCCTAGAACAATTTGGTGCACCCTATGTTGTAAAAAATGATGGACTAGCAGGTGGTAAGGGTGTAGTAGTAACTGAAAATATGGAAGAAGCAATTAGTCATGCTGAAAGTTGCTTGCAAGAATCAAATTCAAAAGTAGTGATCGAAGAATTTCTAAAGGGACCAGAAATATCTTTATTTTGTATAACTGATGGAAAAACAGTTTTAGCTCTAGATGCCGCACAAGATTATAAAAGAGTTGGCGATAACAACACAGGTTTAAACACTGGTGGCATGGGGGCTTATTCACCACTTGATTGGGCTCCAAAAGATTTAAAAGAACAAACAGTTAATCAGATTGCAATGCCTGTAATAAATGAAATGAATAGAAGAGGAATATCTTTTTCTGGTCTTTTATATGTTGGATTAGTTTTAACCGAAAACGGTTTAAAAGTTATCGAATTTAATGTTCGTTTTGGAGATCCTGAAACCCAAGTTGTTTTGAGTCGTTTAGCAACACCATTATCTAAAGTTTTGTATGCCAGTGCAGTTGGGGAATTAGAAAAAATTGAAAATCTTAATTGGCGACCAGAAGCTTGTGTAACTGTGGTTTTAGCTGCAAAAAATTATCCAACTAACCCAGTTTTAGGAGATGAAATAACAGGATTAGGGCAAGCAATTCAAGTACCGGGTGTGCAGATTTTTCATGCGGGGACCACTTTAATTAATGGAAAAATTGTTTCAAGTGGGGGAAGAGTCCTCTCAGTTACGGCGATGGGTGAAGATTTAGCAATTGCCAGGGATCGGGTCTATGAAGCCCTCAAAAAAATTGAATTATCTGGTTCTCATTACCGAACAGATATTGCCCTTATGAAACAATAGTTTTGTGTCAATGATTCCGGATGTCTTAGCTACCCGGTACTCCTCTAAACAAATGACCGAAATCTGGTCTCAAACAAACAAAATAATTTTAGAAAGATCTTTATGGATTGCTGTCATGAAAGCCCAAAAAGAATTAGGTCTTGATATTTCTGATGCACATATTGCTGATTATGAAAAAGTGAAAAGTAGCGTTGATCTTGATTCAATAAGAAAACGTGAAGAAAAAACGATGCATGATGTGAAAGCAAGAATTGAAGAATTTAATCACTTAGCAGGGCATGAAGATATTCACAAAGGAATGACTAGTAGAGATTTAACAGAAAACATTGAACAATTACAAATTAAATTATCTTTGCAATTAATCCAAAATAAAATTGTTGCCACGCTAGCTCGCTTAGCTAATCTTGCCACTCAATACTCTGATTTAGCAATTACTGGGCGAAGCCATAACGTGGCGGCCCAAACTACAACTTTAGGAAAAAGATTTGCCTCAAGTGCAGAAGAATTAATATTTGCATTCAATAAATTAAACAGTTTAATAAAAACTTATCCTTTAAGAGGTATTAAGGGACCAGTTGGTACTAGCCAAGATATGTTGGAATTATTTAATGGTGACGAGAACAAGGTTCAATCTTTAGAGAAAATTATTGCGAAACATTTAGGTTTTGATGATGTCTTAATAAGTGTTGGCCAAATTTATCCAAGATCTCTTGATTATGAAGTTCTTTCAACACTGTTTTTACTTTCTGCTTCACCTTCATCTCTTGCAACCACTATCCGACTTATGGCAGGAAATGATTTAGTTACTGAAGGTTTTAAAGATGGTCAAGTTGGATCTTCTGCCATGCCACACAAAATGAACACTAGATCTTGCGAAAGAATCAATGGTTTAAATGTTGTCTTAAGAGGCTATGTTTCAATGACCGCTGAATTATCTGGGGTGCAATGGAATGAGGGCGACGTTTTTTGTTCAGTGGTTAGAAGAGTTGCTTTACCGGGAGGATTTTTTGCACTCGATGGATTACTAGAAACAACTTTGCACGTACTAGATGATTTTGGTGTTTTCAAGGGTGCCATAAAAGCAGAAATTGAAAAATATCTACCATTTTTAGCAACTACTAAAATATTGATGAACGTAATAAAAAATGGTGTGGGCAGAGAAGTTGCCCACGAAGCTATCAAAAAACATGCCATTGCAGCTGCTTTAAATATGCGTGAAGGGAAATCCCAAGACTTAATTAAAAGATTAGCTAACGAAAAAGTATTAGCAATGTCAGAAAAAGAATTAACAGATCTAATTACCGAACCACTTTCTTTCACAGGTAATGCACAATTACAAGTCAAAAATATTGTGGAACAAGTATCTAAAATTGTGAAAGAATTTCCGCAAGCAGCCAGTTATCAACCTGCTGCAATGATTTAGGGCCAATTGTGGCTAAACCACTTGATATCTCAGGTTTTAACCATATTTATTCTGGCAAAGTTAGAGATTTATATGAAAATCAAAATAATGAATTACTAGTTGTTGCATCAGATCGAATTTCAGCATTTGATTGGGTTTTACCAACTGAAATTCCTGATAAAGGAAAAATTCTTACCGCACTTTCCCTATGGTGGTTTGAACAACTTTCAGATGTAGTTGAAAATCATATAATTTCTACAATTGTTCCAGAAGTTGTTAAAGGCAGAGCAATGCTTGTTAATAAATTAAAAATGCTACCAATTGAAGCAGTGGTGCGTGGATATTTAACAGGTTCAGGTTTAGGCCAGTATCAAGAAACTGCAGAAATTCGTGGCATCAAATTACCCAGTGGGCTAGTTGAAGCAAGCAAGCTAGAAAATCCAATTTTTACTCCAGCCACAAAAGCTGAAATTGGTGAGCATGATGAAAATATTTCTTTCAAAGAATGCCAAGAAATTATCGGATCAGTTGTTGCAGAAGAATTAAGAGCTAAATCTATTAAAATTTATAAAAGAGCAAGTGAGATCGCTTTGAAGCAAGGAATAATTATTGCCGATACTAAATTTGAATTTGGTAGACATGAAGATTCAAATGATTTAATTTTGGGGGATGAAGTTTTAACCCCTGATTCTTCAAGATTTTGGCCGGCTACAAATTGGCAACCTGGACAAGTGCAGAATTCTTTCGACAAACAATTTGTGCGTAACTGGTTAAATTCTGCTGATGCTAATTGGGATAAGGAAACAAATACTTCACCTCCGGCTTTACCTGAGGAAATTGTTGAAAAAACTAGGGCAAGATACATAGAGGCGTATGAAATTATCACTGGAGAAAAGTTTTGAGTAAATGGCTAGTCACAGGTGGAGCCGGATATATCGGTGCCCATGTTGTGCGAAATCTTATTTCACAAAGTTTTCAAACTGTTGTAGTTGATGATTTATCTTCAGGTTTGGAACGAAAAATACCTAAAGATGTACCGTTTTATAAATTTGATATTTCAGACACTTTGAAATTAACTGAAATCTTAAAAGAAAATAAAATAGTAGGGGTTATTCATTTAGCTGCCGAAAGCCATGTG
>CALBND010000185.1 GCA_937896305.1 uncultured Actinomycetes bacterium | reverse complement strand
CTGTTTTAGAAAATGTTAATCCAACTTTAGTGCCGAGAAAAGAAATTGATGGAGTAGAGGAAAAATCAGCTTAAATTTTTTAAGCTAACGTAATATCTAATTTTATATCTTCACTTGTCGTAATCAAAATAAGTTCCTTAATATTTCCGGCAGCAATTAAGTCTTTTTGGCCACTTTCTATTTCTGCAATAATTTCTGATTTCGTAGAAATAATTAATTTGCTAACTTCAGCTTTCATTGACAATTTCTTTTCAGTTTTAGCTTTTCTTACTTCTCCCAGGATGAAAGAGATATTTTCTAAACTTGAAGTTCCTAACTTCTCGTTAGTTATAATTTCTGAATTCGTAGGCCAGCTACTTAAGTGCACTGAACCCTCTTGCCACCAAGACCAAACCTCTTCGGTCACAAAGGGAATAAATGGAGCAAAGAGTTTCAATAAAGTTTGGGTAGTAATTCCAAGTGCTGCCCTAGCAGATTTAGCAGATTCTTCACCTTGGTTGCCATAAGTTCTTTCTTTTACTAATTCGACATAGTCATCGGTGAAAGACCAGAAGAAAGTTTCGGCTGCTTCCAGTGCTTTGGTGTAGTCATAGTTCTCAAAAGCTTTTGTGGCATTTGTAACAACTTGAGAAAGTTTATTTAATAAAGCATGATCAACAGCTAATTTCACATCTTCTTTATTTAAGGTGGCATTTAAACTTAAACTAAATTTACTGGCATTAAGAATTTTAATTGCTAATCTTTTACCAATTTTCATTTGACCGGTGTCAAATGTGGTATCTGTTCCAGGTCTTCCCATTGCCGCCCAATATCTAACGGCGTCAGAACCATATTCTTCTAACAAATCAATTGGAGTAACAACGTTACCTTTTGACTTACTCATTTTCTTTCTATCCGGATCAAGAATCCATCCACTAATTCCAGCATTTTTCCAAGGAAGAGTTCCTTCTTCTAAATGACTTCTAACAACTGTGGAAAATAACCAAGTTCTAATGATTTCGTGTGATTGTGGTCGAAGATCCATTGGAAAAATTTTGTTAAATAAATCGTTATCAATTTCCCACGAACCAGCAATTTGTGGTGTTAATGAAGATGTGGCCCAAGTGTCCATGACGTCAGGATCACCCATAAAACCATTTGGTTTATTTCTTTGAGATTCATCAAACCCAGCTGGCGCTTCACTTTGAGGATCTACTGGTAGTTGATCCTCAGAAGGGGTTATTACTTGGTCATAAATTGGATTAGCGTTTTCATCTAATTTGTACCAAAGGGGAAGAGGGACTCCAAAAAATCTTTGGCGTGAAATTAACCAGTCACCATTTAATCCTTCAACCCAGTTTTCGTATCGAACTTTCATGTAATCGGGATGCCAAGCCAATTCAGTGCCTCTTTTTACTAGGGCAGCCCTAAGTTCGTTATCTCGTCCACCGTTTCGGATATACCATTGTCGAGTTGTCACAATTTCTAATGGTTTATCGCCCTTTTCAAAGAACTTAACCGCATGAGTAATTGCTCTTGGTTCACCAACTAGATCACCATTATTTTTTAGTTCAGTAACTAAAATTTCACGGGCTGTGTGTGAAGTTTTTCCAACAACTTTAGAATAAATTTCCTTACCAGAATCTAATTTTATCCAGTCAGGATTTTCAGCAATAAATTTTCCATCCCAACCCATTAAGCCTCTGGTTGGTAAATTAAATTCTCTCCACCAAATAACGTCAGTCAAATCACCAAATGTACAAATCATGGCAATGCCACTACCTTTTTCAGGATCAGCAAGTTCATGAGCAAAAACAGGAACTTCTACATCAAATAGTGGAGTAGTTACAGTTTTACCAAAAAGAGCTTTATATCTGTCATCATTTGGGTTGGCTACAAGTGCCACACATGAAGGAAGAAGTTCTGGTCTAGTTGTTTCGATAAATACTTTTTCACCATCACTTTTTGTGAAACCAATTTTGTGATATGCCCCTGGACGTTCCCTGTCTTCAAGTTCAGCTTGGGCAACTGCAGTTCTAAAGGTAACGTCCCAAAGCGTCGGGGCTTCTGCTTGATATGCCTCGTTTCTTTTCAAATTTCTAAGAAAAGCTTTTTGTGAAACATTTCTTGCACGTTTATCTATGGTTTGATAAGTGTGATTCCAGTCAATAGAGATTCCCAATGTTTGGAAGAGAGATTCAAATACTTTTTCATCTTCAAGGGTTAATTTTTCACACAGTTCGACAAAATTCTTTCGAGAAATTGGTATCTGTTTTTCACCAGGTTCACTTGGTGCTTTAAAATTTGGATCATAAGCCAACGTTGGCTCACATCTGACACCAAAATAATTTTGCACACGTCGTTCTGTTGGCAATCCGTTGTCATCCCAACCAATTGGGTAAAAGACTTTTTTGCCCTTCATTCTTTGGAAGCGAGCTATTAAATCTGTATGGGTATATGAAAAAACATGGCCAACATGTAAAGAACCACTAACAGTTGGAGGTGGAGTGTCTATTGAATAAACATCATCTTTTTTTGCATTCCTATCAAACTCGAAAGTCTTTTTCTCAACCCAACTTGGACCCCACTTAGATTCCACGCCATCAAGCGATGGTTTTTCGGGAACACGTGGGTAATTTGAGGATTGGCTCATATGAACAATCTTATGCAATACATAAGATTGAAAAAATTATGGTCAATCAACTGGTTTTAGACGAGCTATTTCAGCGCTGGCCTGAGAATAAAATCAACCCATCCCTGGATCGTATAAAACTTTTGCTAGATCATTTAGGCAATCCTCAAAATGGGCCAAAGGCTATACATGTCGCGGGAACAAACGGTAAAACAAGTACTTCAAGAATGATCGAGAGACTATTTCATTCCTTAGATTTAAGAACGGGGCTTTACACAAGTCCACATTTAATTCACCCGCGCGAAAGGATTTCTATTGACGGTAAACCAATTTCTGAAAACTTATTCATAGAAACTTATGAGAATGTTAAACCCCTTCTCGACTTAATTGAAGGCGATAACACTTCTTCACCTCTGACATTTTTTGAAGTTTTAACAGCAATGGCTTTTGTAGTTTTTGCAGACACTCCTGTTGATGTAATCTCACTTGAAGTTGGAATGGGTGGCAAATGGGATGCTACAAATGTATTGATTCCCGAGGTTAGTGTGATAACTCCAATTGATTTTGATCATCAAGAATATTTAGGAAACACCATCGAATTAATAGCTGCAGAAAAAGCTGGAATCATTAAAGAGCAAATTCCAGTTGTGGTTACTAACCAAAGAAAAGAAGCTGCAAAAGTTATTTTAGAAAAAGCTTTGGAAATGAATGCAACAGTTTTTAGAGAAGAAATAGAATTTGCTGTAATTGATAGAACAATGGGACTTGGTGGCCAACAACTAACAATTGTTACACCCTTTGGAAAACACGAAGAATTATTTTTACCTTTATATGGTTCTCACCAAGCATCTAATGCAGCCGCAGCCCTAACAGCTATTGAAGTATTTTTTGATCGTCAGATTGAAGATAATATTGTTAGAGATACTTTTGCTGAATTTAGTTCACCTGGTCGAATGGAAGTTTTGAAAAGAAATCCAACCATCGTTGTTGATGCAGCCCATAATCCTGCGGGGGTAAAAACAACAAAAGCTGCATTGAAAGAATCATTCAATTTTGACAATCTAATATTAATTTTGGCTGTTATGAAAGATAAAGATGTTAAAGATATGTTAAATGAGATATCAGGAACAGCAAATACCATAATTATTACCAAAACTCGAAGTGAAAGAGCCATGCCAATTGAAGAATTAATAGAAATGGCAAAAAAGATTCCAAATGTTGCTAAACAAGTTATTTCAGCTAATGATTCAAAAGAGGCATTAGATCTTGCACTTGATTTGGCAAAAAATTCAAATGGCATCGCTGGGATTGTTGGGCTAGGCTCTGTTGTGTTAGCCGGCGAATTAACTTCTTACCTAAAGGGCAAACCATGAGAACTCTTGGATCTTCGGTTCTAGCTTTTGAAATTATTGTTGCTTTTCTATTTATTCCAGCGGCATTTCAAAATGATGAAATAAATAGAAGTTTAGTTCTTGCAATATTCTTTACTATTACTATTTTTGCAATACTTGCGATGGGAACGATTAAAAAAACCTTAGGAATATATTTGGGTTATTTGACTCAAATTATATTGATTGCAAGTGGTTTTCTGGTCAAATCAATGTTTTTTCTGGGATTGGTATTTCTAGGATTGTGGATTTTGGCGATAAGAATTGGCCGTAAAACCGACTTGATGAAGGAGTCCGGTAAACCTGAAACCTCTAAGTAGATAGAATAGAATTAATCAGTTATGAGGAGATTTAAGTGAGTGAACGTTCATTAGTTTTAGTAAAACCAGATGGTGTCCAACGCGGACTTGTCGGCGAAGTTATGAAAAGAATTGAAACCAAAGGTTGGAAAATTATTGCTTTAGAAATGCGCCACCTGGATGAAAAAACTGCAACTTCGCATTACGCAGAACATGACGGAAAACCTTTTTTTAAAGATTTAGTTACATTTATTACTTCAGCTCCACTTGTGGCCATGGTTATCGAAGGCCCAAATGCGATTGCTGGATGGAGATTGTTGATGGGGGCTACAAACCCAGCCAACGCAAATCCTGGAACCATTCGAGGAGATCTGGCCACCGAAACTCAAAACAATGTCACCCACGGATCTGACTCTTTTGACAGCGCTGCTCGTGAGATTGCACTCTTCTTCCCAGGTTTAAAGTAATACTGCGTAATATAAGTAGTCAAGCAACTCAAACTAAAAGGAATCAATAAGTGTCTTTTTTAAACGGTGGATTTTTAGGTAGAGATCTAGCAGTCGATTTAGGAACTGCAAACACTTTAGTTTATGAACGTGGTAGAGGAATTGTTTTAAATGAACCTTCTGTTGTTGCGATAAATCAGAACACTGGTGGAATTGTTGCCGTTGGTGCTGAAGCAAAAAGAATGGTTGGAAGAACACCAGGAAACATTGTGGCAATTCGTCCCCTTAAAGATGGTGTGATTGCAGACTTTGATACCACCGAAAGAATGCTTCGTTATTTTATTCAAAAAGTACACAAACGTAGATTTTTAGCAAAACCTAGAGTTGTGGTTTGTGTGCCAAGTGGAATTACTGGCGTTGAACAAAGAGCAGTTAAAGACGCAGGATATGCAGCCGGTGCTCGTAAAGTTTACATAATTGAAGAACCAATGGCAGCAGCAATTGGAGCAAGTTTACCTATACATGAACCAACTGGAAACATGATTGTTGATATTGGTGGTGGCACAACTGAAGTAGCAGTTATTTCACTTGGTGGTGTTGTGGCTTCTCTTTCCATTAGAACTGGTGGAGATGAGTTAGATGATGCACTAATTCAATTTGTAAAAAAAGAATATTCTTTGATGCTTGGTGAAAGAACAGCTGAAGAAATTAAAACCACAGTTGGTACAGCATTTCCTATGCCAGATGAATCATCAGCAGAATTACGTGGTCGCGATTTAGTCACTGGTTTACCAAGAACAATCGTGGTTACTGCAGAAGAAATCAGAAGAGCTTTAGATGAACCACTCACAAGAATTGTTGATGCGGTCAAATCAACTCTTGATAGAACTCCGCCAGAACTTTGCGGTGACATTATGGATCGTGGAATTGTATTAACTGGTGGTGGAGCACTTCTTAAAGGTTTAGATGATCGATTAAGACACGAAACTGGAATGCCAGTAATTATTGCTGAGCAACCATTGAATTGTGTTGTTTTGGGTTCAGGTAAATGCGTTGAAGAGTTCGAAACTCTACAACAGGTATTGATCTCAGAACCACGCGGTTAATTGGGAAGATCGGCTATTTGCCGTGCGTGATTCAACCCGAGTTAGAACAGTCTTAGCAGTATTACTTCTTTTATCCTTAACTCTGGTTGCAATTGAAATAAGAAATTCTGGTACCGGAATCTCATTCTCTATAAGAAATGTCACTGCAAATATTTTTGCACCAGTTCAAAAATCTGCATTCAATATAACAAGTTCTGTTAGAAATTTAGGAAAGACTTGGCAAGAAATTAATACAGCACGAGATGAAGTTAAAGTTTTACAGTCAGAAAATTTGGAATTAAAAGAGCAACTTAAGATCAGGGAAGAGTCTCGAAGACGCGCTGCCGAACTCGATGCTCTTCTGAAAATTTCTGGTTTAGGAACTTATGAAATTGTTGCGGCAAAAGTAATCGGCATTGGACCAGTTCAAGATTATTCTTGGACATTAACTATTGATGTTGGAAGAAAAGATGGCATCACAGAAGATATGTCGGTCATTGCAGGTGAGGGGTTAGTTGGTAGAACTATTTCAGTCACCGATTCAACCGCAACCGTTTCACTGTTAGCAGATCCAAGTAGCAAGGTGGGCACCCGAATTGCAGGACGAGGTGAACTCGGATTCATCAGCGGTACCGGTTTGCCTAACGAATTAAAATTTGAACTATTTGATCCA
>CALBND010000184.1 GCA_937896305.1 uncultured Actinomycetes bacterium | reverse complement strand
AAGGGCAAAAAGATAGTTTTATGAAACTAATTAGAAGATATAAAGAAAAAAGAATGATTGCACTAGTTGCTGATAGAGATATCACAAAAAATGGGATAGAGGTAAATTTTGGTAAAGGGCAAGCAAAATTTCCAGTTGGTCCAGCAGCCTTAGCCATCACAACAAAAGGATTAGTGTTGCCTTTAGTTTCCTGGTATGACACCGATAACAAATTAGTGATGGAATTTTTTGAACCAATAGCTCCAAAAATAGACTTAAGTAATGAAGAAAACATTAAACAAATAACACAAAGTTTGGCCGATATATTCATGGATACCATCAAAGATCACCCACAAGATTGGCACATGTTGCAAAATGTTTGGACCGAGGTTTATCCTGAAATAAGACTTAATCAGGAGTTAGTGAATTAAATTGCGCATCGGAATCGTTTGTCCATATGACTGGTCTGTTCCAGGTGGTGTTAAGCAACACATTCAAGATTTATCTGAATCCTTAATAGAACTAGGTCATTACGTAAATGTTTTAACTCCTGCAACTGATGAAAAAGATTTACCAAGTTATGCCACAAATGCTGGTAGCACAATTGCTTTGCCTTATAACGGATCTATTGCTCGAATAAAATTTGATCCCGCAGCATTTACGAGAACCAGACAATGGTTGCGTGATGGTAAATTTGATGTTTTACATTTACATGAACCAACTAGTCCAAGCCCATCTATAATTGCTGCTTGGTCTGCTAGAGGTCCAATTGTTGGGACCTATCACACAGCTAATGACTCAATGTATGCGGTAAAAAATATGCAATTTTTATTGCAACCGATGATGGAAAAAGTCATCGCCAGAATTGCTGTGAGTAGTGAAGCAAGAAAAACCATGATTGATCATTTAGGTGGAGATGCCATTGTGATTCCTAATGGAGTCAGGGTTAGTAACTTTGTTAATGCACAAGTACTTGATGGATTTGATAAAGAAAATACTGTGGTTTTTGTGGGCAGGCTTGATGAACCACGTAAAGGTATCGATGTTTTATTGAAAGCTATGCCAGAAGTTTTTGATAAATATCCCAAACTAACTCTTTTATTAGTAGGACCAGGTGAGATTAATGAATTACTTTCTCAAATTGATAAAAAATATCATCAAAGAATTAAATTTAAAGGATTTGTAACAAGTGAGATCAAGGCATCTTGTTATGCCTCAGGAGCAGTTTATGTGGCACCAAATTTGGGTGGGGAATCATTTGGCATTGTTTTATTGGAAGCAATGGCAACGGGAACTCCTGTTTTGGCCTCAGATCTACCTGCTTTCAGGAAAGTATTAGATGAAGGCAAATTTGGTAAATTATTTAAAACAAATGATGCAAAAGATTTAGCAAAGTCTTTGATTGAATTGCTTGGCAATAAAGAAGAGCAAAAAAAATTAACCCAAGCCGGACATATCAGATCGCATCAGTTTGACTGGTCAATAATTGTTCGCCAAATCCTTGATGTTTATGAAGCAGTCAGAAGTGTTGAAGGCCGAAATGTACGAGAAGACTTCCGCGGCCAACTATATGGTCGATTAACTAGAAGTGGTCGCAGTGACCGAAAAAGAGTTAACAACTCAACACTGACAGAATAGTTTCATGGCAATGAACAACATTTTGGTAGCTATTTTTGTTGTCTTTCTTTTTGCTCTATATTTATCAAATGTTGCTGGCAGGCTAGATCGTTTGCATCTAAAAGTTGAAAATGCTAGACATGCCCTAGATAGACAACTAGCACTTCGTTCAGCTATTTGTTCAGATTTATCTGGAATTGAGATATTTGATGTAGCTTTGAGACAAAAATTATCAAATGCTATTCAAACAAGTATTAAAGAAGAGTCATTACTTATCCACACCAGAGATGAATGGGCAATTGAAAGTGCCGTATCTAAAGTCTTGGGTGAAATTTTTCATGAATCATTTGATGTGAAAAAACATCAAGAATTTGAATTCCTAATCAAAGAGGTTGCAGGTGCAGCCAGACGGGTGCAATATGCCTTAACTATTTTTAACGACGCAGTCAAAAGTGTGCACAAGGTTCGCAAGAGATGGCTGGTCAAAGGGTTTCGACTCTATGGTCGAGCAAAAATGCCTCATGTAATCGAATTTGATACAGCTATCCCAGTCGCGCTTTTACATTATTGATTGCCCCTGCCCTAAAACCTAGGCAAGTTGTGCAAACTAGGTCTTGGGCTAGAATTAAACAAGAATTTAATCTCTAAAACAAAGGATCAAAAAGTGGCTAACGCAAACAGCACTGGAACTCCAAGAGTCAAGCAAGGTATGGCAGAAATGCTTAAAGGTGGCGTCATTATGGATGTCATCGATGCCAAGCAAGCAAGAATTGCTGAAGATGCTGGCGCAGTTGCGGTTATGGCCTTAGAGCGAGTACCAGCTGACATTCGTAAAGACGGTGGCGTTGCTCGAATGAGTGATCCTGACATGATCGATGAAATTATTGCAGAAGTATCAATTCCTGTTATGGCAAAAGCCAGAATTGGTCACATCGTTGAAGCACAAGTTTTACAAAGCATTGGTGTTGACTATATAGATGAATCAGAAGTTTTAACTCCCGCTGATGAAGCAAACCATATTGATAAATGGCAATTCACAGTTCCATTTATTTGCGGTGCAACTAATTTAGGTGAAGCTTTAAGAAGAATTGCTGAAGGTGCTGCAATGATTCGTTCCAAAGGTGAAGCTGGAACTGGAAACGTTGTTGAAGCCGTAAGACACATGCGAACCATTAAAAGTGATATTGCAAAATTAAAAGGTGCAAGTAAAGAAGAGCTTTATACTGCAGCTAAAAACTTACAAGCACCATATGAATTAGTTGCACAAGTTGCAGAACTTGGAAAACTACCAGTTGTACTATTTACCGCTGGTGGAATTGCCACACCTGCAGATGCAGCTTTAATGATGTTATTAGGTGCTGACGGAGTGTTTGTGGGGTCAGGAATTTTTAAATCAGGAGATCCTGCCCAAAGAGCAAAAGCCATTGTCGATGCGACAACTAATTTTGATAAACCAGAAATCGTAGCCAAAGTTTCACGCAGTTTAGGTGAAGCAATGGTTGGGATTAACATTGACACATTGTCAGAATCCGAAAGGTTTGCCGGACGCGGCTGGTGATTCTTCGATGTTAAGAGTCGGAGTTTTAGCTTTACAAGGCGATGTTCGAGAACACATTAATTCTTTAACTTCTCTAAATGTTGCTGTGCAAAAAGTAAGAAACCCTGAAGAATTAATAACAGTTAATGCTTTAGTTATCCCCGGTGGAGAATCAACAACAATTAGTATGTTGGCTAACAGAGTTGGTTTAATCAGTCCATTAAGAGAATTCATTAAAAATGGTCATGCCGTTTATGGATCTTGTGCAGGAATGATTTTGTTAGCAGATGAAATACTTGATGGTAAAGCAGGTCAAGAAACAATCGGTGGATTAGACATGACAGTAAGAAGAAATGCTTTTGGTCGTCAAGTTGATTCATTCGAAACTGATTTAAATATCAAAGATATTGGAGATGCTTTCAAGGCTGTTTTCATTAGAGCACCGTGGGTGGAGCGCGTGGGTGCAAATGTTGAAGTTTTAGCAAGTGTTAAAACCGATAGTGGTTCAGATCATCCAGTAATGGTTAGACAAGGCTTTTTGTTGGCAAGTTCCTTTCATCCTGAGTTGACCAACGATAACCGTGTACACCAGTATTTTGTTGAGATGGCAAAATCAGCTACAAGTGTTAAATCATAAAAGGATAAAAAATGTCAGGTCACAGTAAGTGGGCAACCACTAAACATAAAAAGGCAGTCATTGATTCTAGACGTGCAAAATTATTTGCCAAACTAGTTAAAAAAATTGAAGTTGCTACCAGACTCGGGGGACCAGAAGTTGAAGGAAACCCTGCATTATTTGATGCTATTCAAAAAGCAAAAAAAAGTTCTGTCCCAAATGACAACATTGAAAGAGCCCTTAAACGTGGTAGCGGCACAGAAGAGGGTGCAGCTGATTATCAGACAATTATGTATGAAGGTTACGGACCAAACGGAGTAGCTGTATTAATCGAATGTTTAACTGACAATCGAAACAGAGCAGCAGGTGATGTTCGATTAGTAATGTCACGAAACGAAGGAAACATGGCA
>CALBND010000183.1 GCA_937896305.1 uncultured Actinomycetes bacterium | reverse complement strand
AGCATCTCTGACTTTTAAAGCTAAAGTTTTCATATTTTCGTTCTTGATTTTCCAATTACCACTCATTTGTTCAACTACTAATTTACTATCCATTCTTACTTCAATCTCTGCACTTTTATCAATTTTGAAGCAGGCTTCTAATGCTGCTACTAATCCACTGTATTCGGCAACATTATTGGTGGTGATGCCTAAGACTTTTCCTTCTTGAAATAAAATTTCGCTATTTTCAGCATTTTTCACAAGACATCCATATGCCGCAATTCCCGGATTGCCTCTAGAGCCCCCGTCGGCTTCGATAATTAGTTTCAATTTCTAACCAAAATACATCGACAGTTTTCACACCGCAATACTTCTTGCACATCAGCTGATTTTAAGGCACTTATTTCTGCTGCAGCAATCTGTATTTGACAGGCACCACAAGATCCATTCGATAACAATCCTGCACCTTTGCCATGATCTGTTCTAATTTTTTCATATAGATTTAGCAAATCTTGAGGTAACAATTCTGCTATGACATTTCTTTCTGAAGTTAAATTTATGATTTCATTATCTAGTGTTGCGAAATTGGCTTTAATTTTATCATTTAGCTGACTTATCTCGGATTTAACTTGGTTCAACATATCCGTTAAACCACTTTTTTTGTGTTCCAAATCGTCTAACTTTTCCATGTGTTCTAGCTCAACTTCTTCAAGTTCTTTTTCTTTGTTTTCTAATGTCGATATTTCGTGCTGAAGTTGAGTGAGTTCTTTCGCACTAGTTTGATCAGAATTTAGTCGAGCTCTATCTTTTTCAAGTCTTTTGGTTATATTCTCAACATCGACTTCTGCTTTGGAGACAAGTTTTTTTACCTCAAGAATTTGGGAGTCTGTTTCGACTATGGAAGTTTCAATGGCAGGTGAACGAGCAGTCATTTCAGTGATTGTTGCTATATCTGGATTAGATTTTTTTTGAAAAATTAATGTTGCAATGTGTTGATCAAGTGCATCAATATCTAGTAGTTTTCGCTGGTCTTCAACATTTGCCCTCATGATTTAATGCTAATACTAGAGGTCCAAGGATCTGTGACAATTATGGAGACTTCTATCTCAATTTCATAATTTTTGGCAATAAAAATTTCTGCTAACTCTTTGGCAAGTACAGGAAGCCAAGGCCATTCAGATGCCCAATGGGAAACAGAAATTAAAGCAGGCCCATTTAAATCACGATTATCGCTAACTGCATGATGTTTTAAATCAGCGGTGATAAAAACATCACAATTTATTTCACGAACTTTGTCCAAGAGAAAGCTTCCTGATCCCCCACAGACTGCTACTTTTTTGATTTTCTTATCAAGATTCCCACTTACCTGAATTGCAGATTTAGTTGCTGGTAAAAATTCTTGAATATTGAGGATTAATTCTTCTAATTTTAATTCTTTCTCTAAATTGCCCACACATCCAAAACCAGCTTCATCAATTTCTGTTATGTTTTCTAATCCAAATGTTTTGGCTAGCGCAAAACTTACTCCCGTTTTGGCAACGTCAGCATTTGTATGTGCGGTGTAGAGAGAAATTTTCGATTCTTTCAAATACTTCAAGCATTGCTTTACGTGTGCTTTCTCGGGCTCAACTTCATCCTTGATTAGGGAAAGTGGATGATGAGAAATTATTAATTGAGTGTTTTTTGACTGTGCTTCTTTTATTACTTCAAGAGTTGGATCTATGGTTAATAAAATTTTTGAAACATGTTGATTTGAATCTGTAGCTAAAAGTCCAACAACATCCCATTCTTGAGCTGTGTTGGGTGGAAATAAATTATTTAATATTTCTGCCAACTCATTTACAGTTGGTTTATTCACGTGGGCCCAGAGGGACTCGAACCCCCGACATCCGCCTTGTAAGGGCGGCGCTCTAGCCAACTGAGCTATAGGCCCGGATTAAAAAATTAAATCCGAAATAATTTGTTGCTTATGCAATCTATCTAAAGTGTCGCAAGCGCTGTGCGATAGTCCGCGTTGTTACGCGTCTGACCAGGACTTGTCACAACTTTCCAACGAATAATTCCGGTTTTATCAATTATGAAGGTACCTCTGTTGGCAAAACCTAGGTCTTCTAGAAATACTCCATATTTTTGACTTATCTGACCATGTGGCCAGAAATCACTCAAAAGAGGTGTATCAAGATTTTGCTGTTCGGCAAAAATTTTCAGACTTTGATGTGGATCACAAGATATGGAAAGTATTTGTGTTGAGTCGTTTACAAAATCGTTTCTTTCATCTCTTATGGCACATAATTCTTCGGTGCACTTTCCGGTAAAAGCAAATGGGTAAAACATTAAAACCACATTTTTCTTACCCTTGAAATCTTCCAAGGACACAGCTTCGCCAAATTGATTTTTTAAACTAAAGCTAGGGGCTTGGTCACCAATTTCTAAAGTCATACTTGTTTTAACTTCCTATTCTTACTAATTAATCCTGCTAACAAAACTAGCAACAGTGAACCTAGAAACATTATTGAAGATATTACATTAACTTGAGGTGGGATACCTTTTTGTGCGGCACTCCAAATATAAATTGGGAAGGTAACTACCCCTCCTCTGTTGAAACTGGTAACAATGAAATCGTCAATTGAAAGTGAAAACGAAATCAGCGCTGCAGCCAAAATTCCGGGCAGGGCTAGTGGGAAAGTTACATATCTAAATGTTTGAAACGGTGTTGCATATAAATCCATCGCAGCTTGCTCTAACCGTGGATCCATTCCAGCTAACCGAGCATTCATTACGACTACCACAAAGCTGATAGTGAAAGTAATTTGTGCAATTAAAATGGTCCAGAATCCCAGTGGAATGAAAACATTTAAAAATAGTGCCAGAAGGGAAGCTCCCAAAATTACCTCTGGTGTGGCCAAGGGCAAAAACACGAAAAGATTTGTAGCGGCTTTACCTTTAAATTTATGTCGAGTGATAGCAAATGAAATTAGAACACCAAATATTGTTGAAACAATTGTCACAAATAATCCAACTTTTAAACTTGTTCCTAGTGCTCGACATATTGTTTGATCTCGACAAATATTTGTCCAAGCGTCAAATGAAAATTGATTCCATGATGTGTTTTGAAATCTCTTTGGTTTATTGAATGAAAAAATAATAATTACTGCAATAGGAATCATTAAATAAACAATGACTGCAATTGATATTAGTTTTAATAGTAGAGACTTTATATATTTGATCATAACTTTATCTATACCAACTCATCTGTTCCAGCGCGACTTATGTATAGATAAACTAATACCAAAATTAATGCCATGAATGTAAACGAAAGTGCAGAGGCAGTTGGATAATTTCGTAAATCAATAAATTGTGATTGAATAACATTACCAATCATTTTGTCATTAATACTTCCTAACAATTCTGCGTTTATATAATCTCCAGATGCTGGAATAAAAGTTAATAAAGTTCCGCTCACTACCCCAGGAAGAGAAAGTGGCCAAACCACGTTCAAAAAGCTCTGTCTAGGACTGGCATAAAGATCTCCTGCTGCTTCTATGAGTCTGATATCTATTTTTTCTAGTGAGGCATAAAGTGGCAAAATCATAAAAGGTAAAAATGTATAAACGAGTCCAGCAATAACCGCTATTGGAGTATTAAGGATTCTTCCATCAGGTAATAAATTCAAAGAGTTTAAAATAGAAACAACAAAACTATCTCCTGAAAGAATTGTTTTCCAAGCATTAGTTCTTAGCAAATATGAAGCAAAAAATGGGGCAACAATCAGTACCAACATCAAATTTCGATACTTAGTTGCTTTTGTTGCCATGTAATAAGCAATTGGATAAGCAAGTAAAAGACAAACCACTGTGGCAATACCAGAGAAAACAAATGATCTAAAAAATTGTGGATAATATTCACTCAAAGCTGAAGAATAATTTGAGAATCTAAGTGCTGGTAAATATCCATCGTCAGGAGTTGTGCCTGCAGGTTTTTGCAATGAGGTTGCTAAAAGTGTAAAAAATGGAACCAAGAAGAAAAGGACCAACCAGCCAATACCTGGCAAGATTAAATAATAGGCAGTCTTATTCTTTTTAACTTTTATTTTTACCGGTATCGATTCTTGAACAATCGACATTATTTATTCATCCCAGGTGGTATCTAAGCCTGCTGTTAAATCTTCATCTGGATCTAATACAAATGAATGTCTAGGTTCCCAAGCAAGAGTGACTAGTTGACCAGGTCTTCCTAGATCTGATGGATCGACGTTTTGTTCAAATGCTGAAATTTCTTGTCCCCAACTAGATAAAACTTCATATTGAGTAGAAACTCCTACGAAAGCTGTGTTATGAATTGAGCCTTGAATTTGATTTTTAGGTAAACCAGTTTTACCTTGGTCAACAATTTTTACTTTCTCTGGTCTAACCCCTAAGACAATTCGGCCACTTCTTATTTCTGTTGAATTTAGAGGAACATAGATAACTGTGTCTTTTACTTTCACAGCTAATTCATCACCCTCTACTCCAGCAACTGTTCCTTCAAAAAGATTTGATTGTCCCAAGAAATTTGCCACAAACGCTGTTCTTGGTTTCTCATAAATTGTTAAGGGTGCCCCCATTTGCTCAATTCTTCCTTCATTCATCACCGCAACTGTGTCTGCCATAGTCATGGCTTCTTCTTGATCATGTGTTACATGAACGAATGTGATTCCAACTTCGATTTGAATTCTTTTTAACTCTAATTGCATTTGACGACGCAATTTAAGATCAAGAGCACCTAATGGCTCATCCAATAATAAAACATCTGGTTCATTAATTAGGGCTCTGGCGACTGCAACTCGTTGTTGTTGCCCACCTGAAAGTTGTTGTGGTTTTCTTTGCGCAAGTGTTGTTAGTTCAACAAGTTCCAGCATTGCTTTAACTTGTTTATCGATATCTGCCGATTTTTGTCTTCTTAAACCAAAGGCCACATTTTCATATATAGAAAGATGTGGAAACAATGCATAACTTTGAAAAACAGTATTAACCCAGCGTTTATAGGGTGGGAAGGAAGTTATATCTTCTGAACCTAATTTTATTTGTCCAGATGTTGGTTCTTCTAAACCTGCAACCATTCTTAAAGTTGTGGTTTTGCCGCATCCAGACGGACCCAATAATGCAAAGAATGAGCCCGCCGGGATTGTCAGCGTTAAATTATCGACCGCTTTAAAATCATCAAATGATTTTGTGAGATTTACTAAATGTAAATCTTCAACTTTCGGCCGATTTGTTGTCATACTCCTTAGTTACCGATCAACTTCGCCCAAGCAGCATCGAAATCAGCTTGTTGCTCTGGAGTGAAAGGCATTGTGACAAATGCACGTTTTAACAACTCTGGAGTTGGGAAAACGAATTCATTTGCTGCCAAGGCAGGATCTGTTTTGGCAATAACTTCAGCTGCACCTTCAACTGGCGAAATGTAACCAGTTCCTGCTGCAATACTTGCCCCAACTTCTGGATCATAAAGATAGTTCAAAAGTTTTTCAACATTTGCTTTTTGAGTAGATCCAGCTGGAATAACTAAGTTGTCTACGTAAATTGTGCCACCAGTTACTGGTAGATCAAATCCGTATTCATCACCTAATTGAGCCAAGTCACCTGACCAACCAATTGCAGCAATAACATCACCTGCTTCTAATTTGGCTGCATAGTCGTTTCCGTTGAATTCAACAATGTGTTTGTTGTCAACTTGACTTTGCAAATAATCTATTGCTTTTTGGAATTCTTCAGCTGTGAAGTTAGTTGGATCGGCACCTTGCCAACCTAAAATCAAAGGAATTGTGTCTCTTAATTCACTTAAGACAAGCACTTGTCCTTTTAACTTTGGATCGAAAAATTGATCCATTGTGGTCAATGTGTCAGTACCAATTGCTTCTTTAAGTTTGGCTTTATTCCAACCGATACCTGCGAAACCTGAAAGATATGGCAAGGAATATTTTCTGTCAGGATCCCAGCTAACATTTGCTAAACTTGCTAGCAAATTAGCAGCGTTAGGAATATTTGCTTTATCAAATTCCTGAACATACCCATTTTTGATCCACAGTTGAGCCATCCAATCTGTTGGAGTAACTAAGTCGTAAGCAAGAGCTTGACCTTTATCTAAAACTGGTTTAGAAGTTGCATAAAACTCATTGTTATCGTTATAAACTTCTTGATAATCAATTTCAATTCCAGTTTCAGCTGTGAATGCTTCTAGATCTGGAAAGCCACCGGTTGCTTCGTCAATTGGCATGTAGTAAGGCCAGTTTGCCCAAACAATTTTATTTACACCATCTGTATTAGCAGAATCGGTTGCTGGAGCTGCACTATCGGAATTTGATCCACCAGTTCCACATGCAGCTGCAAACGCAGCAGCGCCACCAATGGCACTTGCTTGCAGCATTCTGCGTCGAGTTAAGAAACTACCTTTTGATTTGTTTTCTTTTTCGTTTTCCATTTATTCCCCTTTTCCTTATTGTTTTATCTTGTCAGAACTAGTTATCTATTTTGATCATTACGTGCTTAATTCGTGTGTAATCTTCCATGCCATACATTGATAAATCTTTGCCATAACCTGAATGCTTGAATCCGCCATGTGGCATTTCTGAAACCATCGGAATGTGAGTGTTTATCCAGACAGCTCCAAAATCTAGGCCTTTGGCCATTCTCATCGAAGTTGCAACATCTTTGGTCCAAACACTGGAAGCAAGTCCATATGGAACACCGTTTGCCATCTTCAATCCTTGTGCTTCATCGCTAAATTTTTGCACAGTAATTACTGGACCAAAAATTTCATTTTGAATCATTTCGTCATCTTGTTTCAGATCTGAAATAACAGTTGGTTCAAAGTAATAGCCTTTATCTCCTTGACGATTTCCTCCGGCTTGTACTTTTGCGTGACTTGGAACTCTATTTAAGAATCCAGTTACTCTTTCTAATTGGTTTGCATTATTAACCGGTGGTACAAATGAATCTGGGTGTCCAGCTCCTTTACCAAAACTTGTTTGGGTATTTTTTGCTTGTTCGGCTAATGCTGCAACAAAATCGTCATAAATATTTGCTTGCGCTATTACTCTGGTTGCAGCGGTGCAATCTTGTCCTGCGTTGAAAAAGCCTGCAATTGCAATCCATTCTGCAGCTGCTGCAATATCTGCATCATTAAAAATTACGACTGGTGCTTTTCCACCAAGTTCTAAGTGAAGTTTTTTTAAATCTGCAGAAGCAGATTGAGCAACTTGAATACCTGCACGAACAGATCCTGTTATGGAAACCATTTGAGGAATCTTGTGTTCCACTAACGCTTTTCCAGTTTCACGATCTCCAGTGACAACATTTAAAACTCCTGGTGGAAGAATTCCTGCTTCAAAAATTATTTCAGCCATTCGTGCAGTTGTGACCGGAGTTGTGTCTGAAGGTTTTAATACTGTGGTGTTACCTGCAGCAATAGCGGG
Source organism: uncultured Actinomycetes bacterium (assembly GCA_937896305.1). Lineage (GTDB taxonomy): Bacteria > Actinomycetota > Actinomycetes > S36-B12 > UBA5976 > ATZT02. The sequence continues at coordinate 5,177 of CALBND010000183.1, read as the reverse complement.
AGCAAATTTCCAAACAGCCATCATCATGGGATAGTTCCAAGGAGTCACTTGTCCAACAACACCAATAGGTTCACGTCGAATCATTGACGTATGACCCTTCATATATTCCCCTGCTGATTTTCCTTCCAAGTTTCTAGCAGCAGTTGCAAAATATCTAATTTGATCCAACATCGGACCAACTTCTTCAGCCATAGTTATGGCAATTGGTTTTCCAGTGTTTAAAGATTCCAAAGCAACGATTTCTTCAATATTTTTTTCTACCACATCAGCTATCTTCCAAAGAGCCATGGATCTTTCACTTGGAGTTGTTTCTTTCCAACTTTCAAAGGCTTTAGCTGCTGCTTGATATGCCTGGTCAATATCTTTTTCATTTGAAAGTGCAGCTTTGCCAAATACTTCCCCATTACTTGGGTCAATTAAATCTGTGAATTTTCCTGAAACTGATTCTTGAGACTTACCGTTGATAAAATTTTTGACAACGCGCTTTTCAGACACTTGTTTGACTCCTTTATATATAGTCAATTAATTAATGAAACCCTACCCAGAACCTGTGGCTTATGAAAACCCTGGATTGATAACAATTTGGACATTAAATGATGATTACGTGTCTATTTTTGCGGATTTCGTGGGGAAAGCCCAAAAAAATTACGCTTTACCTTGCTTTAAAGTGAAAATAGTGCAATTCTAATGATTATGAGCCCGAAAAACAGAGCACCTGAGATTGATGATGTTTCTAAATCAATCATTGAACAATTGCAAAGCGATGGAAGAAAACCCTATGCCTCAATTGGAAAAAGTATTGGGTTAAGCGAAGCAACTGTGAGACAAAGGGTTCAAAAATTGCTTGATTCAAAAGTCATGCAAGTTGTGGCCGTTACAGATCCTCTTCAAGTGGGCTTTAAACGAGCAGCCATGATCGGGGTCAAGGTTGAAGGCGATATCGAAAAAGTGTCGGAAGCTTTAGCAAAATTAGACGAAGTGAACTACGTCGTTATTTGTGCTGGTGGTTTCGACATTTTGGTTGAAGTGGTTTGTGAAGACGATGAAAAGTTACTTTCCATTCTTAATCGTCGTATTAGAGCAATTGAAGGTGTTGCCGGAAGTGAAGCATTTGTTTATTTAAAAATTAAGAAGCAAACATATACCTGGGGGACGAAATGAATTCTGCTGAATTATTAGATGCCACACCACACGCATTACAAGATGCTGCGAAAGACCATTTGTGGATGTACTTTGCCAGACACGGACAATACAAAACTAACGATGTACCAATGATTGTTCGAGGCGAAGGTTGCTATATCTATGACGAGAACGATCGTAAAATATTTGATGGTCTAGCTGGACTATTCACCTGTCAAATAGGTCATGGCAGAAAAGAACTTGGGGAAGCTGCGAAAACTCAGTCCGATAAATTATCTTTCTTCCCGCTTTGGGGATATGCCCATCCAATGGCAGCAGCGTTAGCTGAACGACTGGCAGATTTAGCGCCAGGAGATTTAAACCGAGTATTTTTTACCTCAGGTGGTGGTGAAGCTGTTGAAACTGCTTGGAAATTAGCAAAAAATTATTACAAAATGGTTGGTAAACCCACAAAATACAAAGTAATTAGTCGCGCCCTTTCCTATCACGGAACTTCTCAAGGTGCTTTAAGTATTACAGGTATTCCATTTGCTAAATCTGCCTTTGAACCATTAGTGCCTGGAACACATAAAGTTCCTAATACTAATTTTTACCGTGCCCCAGAACATGTCAAGCATGATGAAAAAGAATTTGGCATTTGGGCTGCAAATCGAATCGAAGAAGCAATTTTATTAGAAGGCCCAGAAACAGTTGCGGCAGTATTTCTAGAACCTGTACAAAATTCTGGAGGATGTTTTCCTCCTCCACCAGGATATTTAGATCGAGTGCGTGAAATTTGTACTAAACATGATGTGTTATTTGTAGCTGATGAAACCATTACTGCTTTTGGTCGAATTGGTGAAACTTTTGCGGTGAATCGTTACGGTGTGCAACCAGACATGATTACTTGCGCTAAAGGATTAACTTCAGGTTATGCCCCAATGGGTGCCATGATTGCTAGTGAAAAATTGTTTGAACCATTTAATCAAGACACAAACATGTTTGCACATGGTTCAACTTTTGGTGGACATCCAGTTGCCGCAGCAGTTGCCATGAAAAATCTTGACATTATGGAAAATGAAAAGATTAATGAACACGTCAGAGAAAATGAATCAAAGTTTAGAAAAACACTAGAAAAGCTCTATGACTTACCAATTGTTGGCAATATTCGTGGCGAAGGATATTTCTACGGCATCGAACTTGTAAAAGATAAAGAAACCGGAGAAAGTTTCAGCCCCCAGGAGTCGGAAAAAATTCTGAGAGGCTTCATAAGTAAGGCCCTTTATGAAGGTGGAATTTATTGTCGAACCGATGATCGTGGAGACCCCGTAATTCAGCTTGCCCCCTCCCTTATTGCTGAACAGGTCCATTTTGATGAAAGCGAAGAAAAAATTCGAAAAGTGCTCCTACAAGCACAGAAAATGTACTAAAAATACTCAATTATTGAAGTAGCCGACTTTGTGTGGGTATTATGTTGTTGAAACTCCAAAATGATTGAGGTCATAAGTGAACAAAAAATTTAGCGTTATTTCATTAATTACACTTTTTGCATTAGTTCTCTCCCCTATTTCTGCCACTGCTGCAAGCTCCTCCATGAATACAAATCAAAAGAAGTACGTAACAGAGCTATTCAAGGCATTTGCTTCTAGTGATGCAGACAAAATTGCTATTGCTCAGAGAAAATATGTTTCAAGTGGAAGCGCAGCTGACAAATTCACTAATCTCGTAAAAAATCATCACAGCACTACTAAGTATTTCAAAAGCATCAATGCTTATGGAATTTCAACTGGCGTTGCCCCAACCCCTGATGCCAAAGGAACTTATAAAGTTGGCACAACTTATGCGGATTTTAATTCTGTTGTAAATGAATTTGATTCATACAACACTAAATTTACTTTTGATAAAAAAGGTAAAATCAAGAGTTGGACAATGGCTAAAAGAGATAAAAAGAGTGCCTCGAAATTAGATAACAGAATAAACGCATTGACTTCAACATTTAATAATGCAAACTTTTCTGTTTCCTCAGGCTACATATTCAAACAACCAGATGGGGATGCATTCTTGCAACTTTTAGTCAAAAACGTGTCAGGTAACTTGAAATCTTGGTCTTACACAGGTGGACAATTTGGGGATCCAAGTGCATCTTACTTCGATGCTGACTCAAGCCCAGCCGGTTGTTTGTATCCCGGACAAGAAGCATTTTTAGAAGCACAAATTAATGGGCTTCCACAAATTGTTAAGAATACAGAATCAGTTTTTGACGCCCCAACTTTTAATGGATGTGGCGATGGTTCGACAAGACAAAGTACAACTTTTAGGTTCTTAACAAAATAATTAAAGAGTCCGGCGCAACTACGACAATTTAATAGTTGCGTCGGATTTTCTTAAAATAAAAGTTATTGTAAGATTTAGAAGAACTGCAAACCAAAACAAAATCCATGCTGTTTTGATACCTGGTGTTTCATAGTGAAGAGTTACTTTACTAGTCCCAGATGGAACTGCAAAATTCAACAATAAACCATTTCCAACATTGTTGTTTATTGATGCATTACAAAGGTTATCCAAATTACAGCTTTTTGCTTTCCAGCCGTTCCAGTTTAATTCATTAACGTAAAGTATTGAGTCTTTTTTCAAATCATTTATATCGATTTCTATTATTCCAGGTTCAAACGCTGTAACTTTAGCTTTGACGGTATTATCAACGCAATCGTTATCCGAAATACAATTATCACTATTCGAATCTGTGTTATCTGCTACTCGGACTTCACTTTCTTTTTTCAAAAATTCAAGAATTGAACTCTTATCACCATCCATGGCTGAATTTATATATTCGTCAAACAAAAACTGACCCTTTATATTTGCGTAACCACCCATTGTAAATTCTCTTTTAATTTCATGTCTATTAAAAGTTTGAAAGACTAATCCTGCAGGGTAAGGAATCGGAAAATCAGGTGCGATTCGGGCTGGCCTTGAATCGATTTTTACAGGAGATTGGTTTTTCAATAATTCACTATTACTTGCACCGAAGTAAAATTGTTCGGTCTCTATTCTTGGAGCTTGCCATGGGGCAGTAAATTGATTTGCCCACTGATTACCAAGATAAAGAATAGATCCTATAAATAAAATATTAATAAGGATCTTAGGAATCAAGAATTTAGAAAAATTGATAAATACAAAAGCTACAATACTTATAGCTATCCACTTTAATCCTATTTTTAAATCATTATTTGATAATTCACTTGTGAACGCCATCAAGATCAGGTATGAAAAAATAGAAAATCCTAATAAAGAATTAATTAAATTTTTGAAATCAAAAATTTCCCTAAACTTAGTTTTTCTAAGGTAATCAAACCCCACTCCTCCTAAAATTGCAATACCGAGTGATATTGCTGGCTTGAAATCGATAGTTCGAAATCTACTAATATCTAAGAGTGGAAGTTTTTGTTGCCATTGACCAAAGATTCCTGTATCAAATCCCAAAATTAAACCTATACTGACAAATGTAAATCCGAATATAGCAGCCGTTGTGTTCTTTCTAGAAAAAAAAGCAAATAGTAAAATTAAGGGAATTACAAAAAAAGTTCTCTGCGTTATATCATTTGGTAAAATTGAGTCACCTGGTAAAGCACTTCCCGAATAAGGAAATAAAAAAGTAGAAATTATTCCTCGATTTACTATAACTTGATTATCAATTTGGGGACTCTGTCCATCAATTAAATATGGTATCCATTTAATTCCTGATAATAAAATTCCAGTTAAAACAGTAATAAAAGTGAAGATTAGAGTAGGTTTAAACATTGACTTAAATCGAAACCATAGAATTACAAACCAAGCAAGAAATAAATATGCGTAACTGGCGATATTTCCAGGGTATGATCCGACAAAGAATTGAAACCACACAATTCCAGCAACTGGAATTAACTTGTAATTTATTTTATCTCTCGGAAACATAAGTAGAAGGAGCCAAGGCAAAAATATCCATGCTCGAACTATGTCGATATGTGTTGCGTTTGAAAAAAAGCCAGCTGAGAATAAGTATCCCAAGCTAACTGCAATCG
>CALBND010000182.1 GCA_937896305.1 uncultured Actinomycetes bacterium | reverse complement strand
TGCCAGAGTTGGGTGGGGTTTTCAAACAAGGATTTGCTAAAAGAAATATTGATCAAAGTAATCAAAAACAAATTCAAGACTTTATTGTCGCCACTAGAAGAGCAGAAATTGCCCACTGGCTGATGACTGCTGGTTGGATTATCACTATCGCTTTTAATCCTTGGTGGGCAATTATTTTAAATATTATTTTTGCTCATGTTGTTAATTTTCCTTGCTTAATAGTTCAAAGATATAACAGGGCTAGATTATTAAAAATTGCTTGAATTAAGCAGCTGCAGAATCAGATTTTTTAGCAACAGGTAAAACGGTAACTCCGCTTGGATTGTTCTCAATTTGGGCTACAGCTTTTGTTACTTCAAACATTAATTTACTTAAAGGAAGATTTAAAGCTCCGCAAATTGCACCTAGTAATTCAGAAGATGGCTCTTTTTGTCCTCTTTCTAATTCACTTAAGTATCCAAGAGAAACTCGAGCACTTTTAGAAATATCGCGTAATGATCGCTTTTGTGAAATACGATGTTGGCGAAGTTGATCGCCCATAACTTTTCTTAAAACTATCATTCTTATATTTTAGCCCATCATTGACTTTTAGGCAGGTTATTCACACGACCTGGCTCAAGGCAAGTTTTAATACTTCGTTCACACTTTGTTCTCTGATGGCTTGTCTATCCCCTACTAAAACAAGTCGATGCCATATCTTGTGGTCTTTTGTTGCAACAGCCACAAAGACTGTGCCGGGTGCAAATCCTGCACTTGGCTCAGGTCCAGCAACTCCTGTTGTTGCAAGTCCGATATCTGAATTCATTATTTGGCAAATATTGACAGCCATAGATTCAGCTACCTGCGCAGAAATACTTGAATGCTTTTTTATTAACTCTGAATCAATTTTTAAAATCCCAATTTTTACTTCATCTAAGTAAGCTGTGATTGAGCCTTTGAAAACTTCTGAAGCACCTGCAATCGCTGTTAATTCTTGGGCCAATAAACCACCGGTCAATGATTCAGCCACACTTATGGTTTTGCCAGATTTTTTAAGCTTTTCGATCAATGCCAAAGCATTGTCATTCATCTTTAGTGGTCATCTCGATCTGTGACTATTGCCCTCATGATGTAGTCGATTGCTGTTGCCAATGTTAAAAACACAGCCAAATACATAAATCCCATAGCCAAATTATTTAAAGAAGAGCCCAAAGGCAAAAGCAGCATACTGATTGCAACTATTTGCACAATAGTTTTTGCCTTCCCACCCCTACTTGCAGGAATCACACCTTTGTTGATGACCCAAAATCTTAAAAGAGTTACAAAAACTTCCCTGAATAAAATAACCCAGGTTATCCACCAGGCCAATAAACCTAGATAAGACAACCCAATTAGGGAGACCCCAATCAAAGCTTTATCGGCTATGGGATCAAATATTTTGCCAAAATTTGTGATCAAATCATATTTTCTAGCAATAGTTCCATCAGCAATATCTGTGAGCGCCGCCACGATAAAAAGTGTGCCAACAATAATGCGATTAGATTCTGTGTCAGCATTTTCTTTAAAAAGTAACCAACCCAAAATTGGTACAACAACGATACGAATTGTGGTTAAAAAATTAGGGATATTAAATACCCCAACTTGGGAGACAGGATCAGCAACACGATCAGGAATTGCTGGTTTGAGCACTCGTTTTTCTATGATGTCCTCACTTCCAGATCTGCTCCTACGCTACCGACAACCACCCCATTAATCACATCACCAACACTTGCTCTTGCCTCCAAAACATAAGTTAACCCATCAACTTCTGGTCCCTGTTGCATAATGCGCCCTGTTACCTCATTGTCTTCAACTGATTCGACTAAAACTTGAACCTGTTGGCCGATTCGAGAGTGGGCTTTTTGTGACATCAACTCGTTAGCTATCACCGTTAAATCATTGACTCTTTGATCAATTACTTCTTGGGCAAGTGTGTCAGTGAAATTAGCGGCTTCTGTACCATCTTCAACGGAGTATCCAAAAATACCAATTGCATCAAGTTGAGCCTGTTCTAAAAATATTTTAATTTCTTCATATTCAGCTTCAGTTTCACCAGGAAAACCAACAATAAAATTACTTCTGATACCTGCTTCAGGATTAATTTTTCTAATGCTTTCAATTAGATTTAGGAAATCTTTGGTGCCCCCAAATCTTTTCATTCTTCGAAGCACTTCTGGATGTGCATGCTGGAATGAGAGATCAAAGTATGGGACCACTTTAGGAGTGTTCAAGATTGCCGAAATTAGTGTTGGTCTCATTTCGGCAGGTTGTAGATAAGAGACTCTTATCCAATCTAGTGATTCAATTTTGGCAATTTCTGGTAAAAGAGTTTCAAGTAAACGAATATCGCCTAAATCTTTACCATAGCTTGTGGTATTTTCACTGACAAGAAATAGTTCTTTTACTCCATTTTGACTTAGCCAAGCTGCTTCTTCTTATATTTCTGCTGGTCTTCTAGAAAGATAAGCACCTCTAAATCTGGGAATCGCACAAAAAGTGCAACGACGATCACAACCTGAAGCTAATTTTAAAGGTGAAGTCGGTTTGTCATCTAATCTAAATCTTTGTAATTCTTTTTCATTTCTATTTTCTGCTCTCTTAACAGGCGAAATTGGTAAAAGTAATCTTCTATCTTGTGGGATGGGCGCGGCTGGTTTATTGCCTTGTAAAACTTCGTTTAATCTTGCAGCGATAACGTCATAGTCATCAAAGCCTAAAATGGCATCTGCTTCTGGTAATTCTTTGGCTAATTCATTGCCATATCTTTCTGCCATGCAACCCACTGCAATAACAGCTTTTACATTTGTAGTGCCTTTCAAATCATTTGCAGCCAGCAGCGTATCTATGCTGTCTTTTTTAGCTGCTTCAATAAATCCACAAGTATTAACAAATACTGCATCAGCTTGACTTGGTTCAGAAACAATCTCAGTACCATCAACTAAAAGTTTGGCCGCCAACTCTTCACTATCAACTTCATTACGTGCACAACCTAAGGTAACGATGGAAACTTTGGTGGACATAGTTCCTAGCCTACGAATGAATTGATTTTAAATGTATTGCAGGAGGGTAATAATTATTAAAAGTTGTTATTGAACAGCACTTTCTGGACCAAACTCAACTCTGACGACTTCTCCTTGACCACCAGCTTTGCCTAACACCTGTCCATTAACAGTTAGATTAATTGCACCAGCATTTCCCAGCAATAATTTAACACCTTCAGTTGATCCAACTATTTGGTCTTGACCATCTCTTAGCATTCCTTCAAAAAGTACAACGTCGTTTACATCAACAGCTCTTACCCAACTAGTTGCACCATCAGCTTGGATTAAAACTTCTACACCTGGTGCTGGAACTGCGGCTGTTAAATTATCAGGAATATTAGTTTTTGTTGGAACTGGAATTGGAGTTGGAGTAGAAGTTTCTTGCACAACTTCTACTGTTCCAGATTTAAAAGTAGATGAAACAACTGTGCCAATTGCGATAATCGTGATAATTCCTAAAGTAGTCGCCATCATCATTGACCAATTTCTACCACTATTAGTGCGCGTTTTTTCTAAAGGTTGATAAAGATTTCCAGAAATTGTTTTTTTTTCTACAATTTTTTTGATATTTTTTTCGGTTTCCGAGATTTCTTCGAGAACCGGCATATGAGCCGGTTCAGCTAAAGGGTTGCCACCAGTTTGCGACGTGTACATCGCCATCAATTCATCAGCGTTCAAATCCAAAGATGTTGCCATGGCACGAATGTGTCCTCTAACATAAACTTCTGGACCAGCTTTTTCAAAGTCATCATTTTCAATAAATTTAAGTAACACTTCACGAACACGAATAACAGTACTTAATTCTGTAACAGTTAATCCTTTGCTTTCACGTGCATATCGCAAGCGACGTCCAAGCGTCTCGTTCACAGGATCTCCTTGCGATTTCTGTCAGGTAGTAATTGTTACTAACGTGACTGAAGTAAAGAATACTCTATCCTGTTTTGGGACAAAAGGGGTAATTGTAAACTTTTGGTTTACTTTAAATTAGGTATTTACTTAATGTCCGACTTCTTCTCGTAAAGAAGACAATGTATCTACTAATTCCTCAGGTTTAATCAGGACTTCCCGGGCTTTTGAGCCCTCACTTGGTCCAACTATGCCTCGATCTTCCATCAAATCAATCAATCTTCCAGCTTTTGCAAAACCAACTCTTAATTTTCGTTGCAGCATTGAAGTGGAACCAAGCTGGGTTGAAATCACTAATTCTGCAGCCGATAACAACAAATCAATATCATCACCAATATCATTTTCCACAGATGTTTTAGCAACATTTACTTGCAAAACATCATCTCGGTACTCAGGATCACCTTGGGTTGTCCAATGTGAAACCACGGTTCTAATTTCAGTTTCTGAGATAAATGCACCTTGAATTCTGGTTGGTTTAGATGCACCCATTGGTAAAAATAAGCCATCGCCTTGCCCAACTAATTTTTCTGCACCTGCTTGATCCAAAATAACTCTGGAATCAGCCAAACTTGCAGTTGCAAAAGCTAATCTGCTTGGCACATTTGCTTTAATCAAACCTGTTACTACATCAACACTTGGTCTTTGAGTAGCGATCACTAAATGGATACCTGCAGCTCTTGCAAGCTGAGTAATTCTTACTACCGCATCTTCTACATCTCGTGGTGCAACCATCATCAAATCTGCTAACTCATCAATTACAACTAAAATATATGGATAACCTTCTGGAGCTGGCTTATCTGGATTAATTGATTGAACTTTGCCCGCTTTAACTGCCTTGTTGTAATCATCGATATGTCTAAATCCGTGTGCATGTAAGGCGTCGTATCTTACTTCCATTTCTTTAACTACCCATTGCAAAACTTCTGCAGCTTTTTTAGGATTAGTCACTATTGGTGTAATTAAATGTGGAACACCTGCATAAGCTGAAAGTTCAACTCGTTTTGGATCTATCAAAATCATTCTTACTTCATTAGGAGTTGAACGCATCAATATTGAAGTGACCAAAGAATTTATACAAGAAGATTTACCTGCACCAGTTGCACCTGCTACCAAAATGTGTGGCATCTTGGCCAGGTTCGCACAAATTGTTAAACCTTCAACATCTTTTCCTAAACCAACTATTAGTGGATGTTTTTCTTCACTTGCAACAGGAGAAGATAATAAATCTGCTAAAGCAACTAGTTCTCGATCAGAGTTAGGAATTTCAACTCCGATGGCAGACTTGCCAGGAATTGGAGAAAGAATTCTCACATCAGCACTTGCTACCGCGTATGCAATATTTTTACTTAAAGCTGTTACTCTTTCAACTTTTACCGCTGGTCCAAGTTCTACTTCGTATCGTGTGACTGTTGGTCCTCTAGAAAAACCAGTTACGGTGGCATCTATATCAAATTGAGAAAACACTTTTGTTAAAGAATCAACCACTCCATCATTTACTTTACTTCTACTCTTTGGCACTGGTCCAGGTTTTAAACTAGAAGACGCTGGAAGTTTATAGTTTTTATCTGACTTGAAAGTCATTTGTTTAGCAACTGGTTTAGTGACAGTTTTATTTATATTTACTACATTTGAGACCACTGCAATAGGTTGGGTTGAATCAATTTCACTTATCACCGCAATTGGTTGCGTAAAATCTGATTCTTCTTCGAAGCTATGTTCACCCACTATTGGTGATGCAGCAAAGGGCACATCGTCAACTAAAAGTTCATCATCAAGGATTTCTTCTTCTTTGTTTCCCCAACGACTCAACCATCTGGTTAAAACATTTCCTTTTTTGACGGTTTCAAATTCTTCATCTTCTAATTCTAGATCGTCTTCATATTCGTCTTCGAATTCATCTTCATATTCATCATTTGCATAAAGTTCTGGTTCTTCTTCGTCATAGTCTTGGAGTTCTACTTTTCTGGGTCTGCCACCTAAACTTACAAAACTAAAGACATTTTTGACTTTGCCTCCAACAGCACTAACAGGGGTTTTAGTGGTGATTAGGGTTCCAAAAAATCCAAACAGTATTAATAACAATGTTGCGATTAAACCATTTGTTAAGCCAGCTAAAGGAGAAGCAACTAACCAACCCAACCAACCGGCACCATTTTGCATCGCAAATACACCATCACCAGGAGTTGGAGTGCCTTTAAATAAATGCCATAAACCTGAAACACTCATCAACATTGCAGTTACGCCAATAGCGATTCTTGGACCATCGCCTTGTTTTGCTGGATTTCTAAACGTTTGCCATGCAGCATAAATTAAAACTAGCGGAAGAAAAATAGTTAATGCTCCCAGTAAGCCAGCGATAACTGTTTTAGAATAATTAGTGATAATGGTTTCAGTTTTAAACCAACTTTGCGCAGCAACTATAATTGCAAAACCTAGAAGTAACAGACCTAAACCATCTCGTCTTTGTTTTTGATCAACTTCACTGGCACTTCGACCAATAGTTCTAGCAACTGCACCAAATAATTTGGCTATAACTCCCCAAGCCATGGAAATTAATAACAGGATCCGACCAACAATTAAGACAAGGGTATTAAATCCACCTGAGCTTCGAGAGCTCTTGCGAGATTTTG
>CALBND010000181.1 GCA_937896305.1 uncultured Actinomycetes bacterium | reverse complement strand
GCGGCTATGTCTGGGCTTGTAAAAATTATGATGGAGATGTTCAAAGCGACACTGTGGCACAAGGTTTTGGTTCATTGGGTTTGATGACAAGTGTTCTGATGACTCCAGATGGAAAAACTGTGGAATCAGAAGCAGCTCATGGCACAGTTACTCGTCACTATCGCCAACACCAAAAGGGTGAACCTACTTCAACAAATCCAATTGCTTCAATTTTTGCCTGGACTGGCGGTTTGGTGCATCGTGGAAAACTTGATAACAATAATGAATTAATTGGTTTTGCTAAGTCTCTTGAACAGGCTTGTATCAAAACTGTTGAAAAAGGCATCATGACCAAAGATTTGGCAGCATTGGTTGGCAAAGATCAAGTTTGGGCTACCACCGAGGATTTCTTGGCTGGAATTAAGCGCGAACTAGACTCAAGTCTTTAAACCCAACTAGCTGATTGACTACATTTAATATATGAGTATTTGGTCAAGTATTGTCATTGTCTTAATTTTTATTCTAATCGGTGGTTTTTTTGCCGGTGCAGAAATTGCACTTGTTTCATTGCGTGAATCGCAAGTTAGAAAAATCGCACAAACTAAAGGTCGCCGCGGCAAAATGCTGCAGGAATTACATGATCATCCAAATAGATTTTTAGCAGCCGTACAAGTTGGAGTAACTGTTGCTGGATTTATTGGTGCAGGTTTTGGTGCCTCTATTATTTCACCATATTTAGAACCAGTCTTTAGTCCATTTTTACCCGACAATGTTGTTCCAGTTGTTGCTTTGGTTTTGATAACTTTAGTGATTGCGTATTTTTCTTTAGTGTTAAGTGAACTAGTTCCCAAACGTTTAGCGTTACAAAATTCTGAAACCTGGGCTCTAATAGCGGTTATTCCAATCGAGCTATTGGCTAGAGTTTCAAGACCATTTATCTGGTTTTTAAGTCATTCCACAAACTTGATTATAAAAATACTTGGGGGAGATCCACGTGCCAGTAGACAAGAATTAACAGGTGAAGAACTTCGAGATTTGGTAGCAGGCCACGAAGAATTAAGTGATAACGAGCGTGCTTTAATCGATGACGTTTTTGAAGCAGATGATCGTGAAATAAAAGAAGTGATGACTCCGAGAACTGAAGTTGAATTTTTAGATTCTGAACTTTCAATTCCAGAAGCAGCTATTTTGGTGGAGAAACTTGCCCACACTAAATATCCGGTAATTAATGGTAATGCCGATGAAGTTGTTGGCTTGGTACATGTTCGACAGTTACTTTCATTAGAGGCTAGAAAATCTTCCGAAAAACTAAGAGAAATTGCCTCTAAAGTTATTACTGTCCCCGGTACAACAACAGTTTTAAGTGCTTTGGCTCAAATGAGAAAAAATAAGCAACAACTTCTTGTTGTTGCAGATGAATATGGTGGTACAGCAGGAATCGTAACGTTAGATGATTTAGTTGAAGAATTAATTGGTGATATTAGGCACGAAAATTCAATCCAAGAAGAATCCCTCAACGATCTAGATTTTCATGGCGAAGTAGACGTTGAAGGATTAATGAATTTAGATGATTTTGCTGATGAGACTCATATATATTTGCCTAAGGGTCCATATGAAACAGTTGCTGGATTTGTCATTTCAAAATTAGGCTCAATTCCTAGTGTTGGTAAATTCATTGAAGCAGAGCAATGCCGATTTGAAATTTTAGAAATTGACGTGAGAAGAATCTCAAAAGTTAAAGTGTCTCGAATTGAACCCAATTCACACAATGATGGTGGAGAATAGATTTCATGTCTAAACCAAGTGTGCTTTCAGGGATCCAACCCACTGCTGACTCATTTCACATTGGTAACTGGTTTGGAGCCCTTCGTCAATGGGTACAAATGCAAGATAGCCATGAATGTTTTTATTCCGTTGTTGACTTACATGCCATAACTGCTGAATTTGATCCAATTATTTTACGAAAAAGAACGCTTGCTTCATTTGCTCAGCTATTAGCTGTTGGCATTGATCCAAGTAAAAGCACAGTATTTGTGCAAAGCCAAGTTCCTCAACATGCCCAATTAGCTTGGGTCTTAAGTTGCATTACCGGTTTTGGTGAAGCAAGTCGAATGACCCAGTTTAAAGATAAATCTCAAAAAGGCGGGCAGGAAAGATCATCAGTTGGTTTATTTACTTACCCAGTTTTGCAAGCAGCTGACATCTTGCTTTATCAAGCGCAAAGTGTTCCAGTTGGAGAAGATCAAAGACAACATTTAGAATTAACCAGAGATTTAGCAGCGAGATTCAACAGTCAATTTGGGAAAACTTTTGTTGTACCAGAACCATTCATTGTTAAACAATCAGCAAAAATTTTAGATTTACAAGACCCAGCGGCCAAGATGAGTAAATCATCACCTCAAGGATGCATATTCTTATTAGATGAACCAGCTGTGGTGTTAAAGAAATTTAAAACAGCACTAACAGATAGTGGAAAAGAAATTAAATATGATCCAGCAAATAAGCCTGGGATTTCAAACCTATTAAGTATCATCCATGCAATCACTGGTGAAGAAATATCAGCAATTGAATCCCAATTTGTTAATAAGGGATATGGCGATCTAAAAGTTTACACTGGTGAATTAGTGGTGGATAAAGTTATTAATCCATTTAGAGAAAAAACTTTGAGTCTCTTAGGTGATGAAAGTAAATTAAATGAACTGATGAATCAAGGGGCAATCAAAGCAGAAAAGGTTGCAGCAAAGACTCTTGAAGATGTTTATATAAAAGTCGGATTTAAGAACTAACTAGATTTTCTTCTAGAAATAGTATTGCCCAACCAAACCAGTGGATCATATTTCTTATCAACAACACGTTCCTTCATAGGAATGATCGCGTTATCAGTGATTTTGATATGTTCTGGACACACTTCGGTACAACATTTAGTGATGTTACACATGCCCAAACCATGAGTTTCCTGAGCTTCACGTTTTCTATCTAACTCATCAAGTGGATGCATGTCTAATTCAGCTAATCTGATGAAGAACCTTGGACCTGCAAAACTTTCCTTGTTTTCTTCGTGATCTCTAATAACGTGACAGACATCTTGACAAAGGAAGCATTCAATACATTTTCTGAATTCTTGACTTCTTTCCACATCAATTTGTTGCATGCGATATTCACCAGCTTTTAAATTTTTCGGCGGTTGGAAAGCTGGTACTTCACGAGCTTTTTTGTAGTTGAAAGAAACATCTGTTACTAAGTCTTTAATAACTGGGAAACTTCTTAAAGGAGTAACGGTAACTTCAGATTCTTCACCAAAAGTGTTCATACGAGTCATACACATCAAACTTGGTTTACCGTTGATTTCAGCACTGCAAGATCCACATTTACCAGCTTTGCAGTTCCAACGAACAGCTAAATCTGGGCTTTCTGTTGCTTGCAAACGATGAATCACATCAAGTAACACTTCGCCTTCACTGACTTCAACGTTGTAATTAACTAGTTCGCCTTTTTCTTTGTCGCCGCGCCATACGCGCAGTTTTGCTAGGTAACCCATTACTTGGCTCCCATTCCTAGTTGACTTAACTCTTCAGGTAATAAATATTTTCCTAATTCTTCGGCTTCGAAAAGTTCTGCTAATTCTTTAGGCATAGGTGGAATTGTTTCGATGTCGGTATCTATTTTGCTACCATTCCATGAATTGATAACGTGCTTTTGACGCCAGTTTTTATCCATAGTTGGAAAATCGTTCCTGGTGTGACCACCACGAGATTCTTCTCTAACTAATGCGCTCTTGGCAATTGATTCGCTAACTAACAACATGTTTTGTAAATCAAGGGAAAGATGCCATCCTGGGTTGAATTGACGAGTTCCAGCAACACTGACATTTTTAGCTCTTGTTTTTAATTCATCAAGTTTAGTGATTGCTTCTTTCATTTCTGAACCATCACGAATAATGCCCACTAGATCATTCATCATTTGTTGTAATTCTTGGTGCACTGCATAAGGATTTTCAGCACTTGAGCCATTAAACGGTTGCAAAGCATCGTTAAGTGCTTGATCTAGATTTTTATCAGTAACTTTTGGTCTAGTTGTTAAAGATTTAACATATTGACTAGCCCCAACTCCTGCTCTTCTGCCAAATACTAATAAGTCAGAAAGTGAGTTGCCACCTAAACGATTTGAACCATGCATGCCACCTGCAACTTCACCTGCTGCAAACAAACCTTCGACACCTGTTGCTGCACCTGTATCTGGTTCTACTTGCACACCACCCATTACGTAATGACAGGTTGGACCAACTTCCATTGCTTGTTTGGTGATATCTACATCTGCTAATTCTTTAAATTGGTGCCACATTGAAGGAAGTCTTTTTTTAATCACTTCAGGTTTTAATCTGGAAGCAACGTCTAAGAAAACACCACCATGAGGTGAGCCTCGTCCTGCTTTTACTTCAGAGTTAATTGCTCTTGCAACTTCATCTCTTGGTAGCAATTCTGGTGGGCGACGGTTCTTATCTGGGTTTTCATACCAACCATCTGCTTCTTTTTCTGTTTCAGCATATTTATCTTTAAATATTGCTGGAATGTAGTTGAACATAAATCTTTTGCCTTCAGAGTTTTTTAATACTCCACCATCACCACGAACAGATTCAGTTACCAAGATTCCACGAACAGATGGTGGCCACACCATTCCAGTTGGGTGGAACTGTAAGAACTCCATGTCAACAAGGTTTGCGCCAGCCTTTAATGCAAGCGCATGTCCGTCGCCAGTGCCTTCCC
>CALBND010000180.1 GCA_937896305.1 uncultured Actinomycetes bacterium | reverse complement strand
CCAGTATTATTGTTGAAAGACTACGACAATTAGGTTCCACCACATTTCGAGCTCTTGTGATGGGTGTTGAAGTACCAGTTGTAATAGCAAGATTTTTGGCAGTCCTAGAACTTTATCGAGAAGCACAAATAACAGTTGAACAAGATGCACCCTTAGCAGATTTGTATATCAAATGGGTTGGATCTGAATCAGGCGATATCAACGTCACAAATGAATTTGATGAGAAAAATGAATTAGAAACCAGTGAACCAAATGACAATTGATAATAATATTCAAGAAGAAATCGTATCCATCGGAGCGCCATCCTTAAAATCAGCTATAGAAGCTATTTTGTTGGTTGTTGATGAACCTGTTACGCCAATTACTTTGGCCCAAGTGACGAACACCCCTGAAAATAAAGTCATAAAGACTTTAAATATTTTACAAAAAGAATTTGAAAATCGTGAAGGTGGGATAACTCTTAGAGAAATCGCTGGTGGTTGGAGATTTTACACGAATGAACATTGCAGTGAAGTTGTAGAACGTTACATAAAAGATGGGCAAACAGCTCGCTTGACTCAAGCTTCATTAGAAACCTTGGCAGTTATTGCATATAAACAACCAGTTTCTCGAGGCAGAATTGCTGCAATCAGAGGAGTAAACGTAGATGGAGTTGTACGCACTTTGCTCAACAGAGGTTTAATTGAAGAAGCAGGTTCAGATAATGAATCACAAGCTGTTCTTTATAAAACGACTCAGTACTTCCTAGAAAGAATCGGTTTGGCAAAAATAGAAGAGCTTCCACCGGTTGCAGATTATTTGCCAAACATGGCCGCTCTTGATGCAATTATTGATGAGAATTTAATTTAATGGAAAAAAATCAGGACGGTATCAGATTACAGAAAGTTCTTGCAGCAGCAGGTGTTGGAAGCAGAAGATCTTGTGAAGAACTAATTGAGCAGGGCAGAGTTGCAATAAATGGAATAAAAGTGACAGAACAGGGCAGACGCGTGGACCCTGCAGTAGATCACATAACAGTTGATGGTGATCCAATTGCTGCAGCACAAGGTTTTATCGTTATCGCTTTAAATAAACCTTCAGGCGTTGTTACCACCATGAAACGTGAAGATGATCGAGCAACTGTTGCCGATTATGTGATGAATAGAAGTGACCGTTTATTTCACGTAGGCAGGTTAGATGCTGACACTGAAGGCTTGTTGCTC
Source organism: uncultured Actinomycetes bacterium (assembly GCA_937896305.1). Taxonomy (GTDB): domain Bacteria; phylum Actinomycetota; class Actinomycetes; order S36-B12; family UBA5976; genus ATZT02. The sequence goes on along the minus strand of CALBND010000180.1, from coordinate 1,042 downwards.
CTTACCAATGATGGAAATCTGGCACATGGCCTAACCCATCCAAGTTCTGAAGTCAACAAACGATATTTAGCAAGGATTAAAGGATCTGCAACTAAAACTGAATTACAAGCTTTAATTAAAGGTGTGGAATTAGAAGATGGTTTTGCTAAAGCTGATTCTGTGAACATAGTTGGTTCCACTCCAGGAGAAACAGCAATAGAGATATCTATTCACGAAGGCAGAAACAGAATAATAAGAAGAATGTGTGAACATATCGGACACGAAGTAATTCAGTTAGTAAGAGTTCAATTCGGACCAATAAAAATTGGTGATATGAAATTAGGCAAAACTAGAGTGCTAAATCACACTGAAGTCGGTAGTTTATATCGGGCAGCTCAATTAGAAAATAGCAAGGAGGCAATATGAGATTAACTGGCTTTCGTGGTGCCACCATGCTTAAAAATAATGACGCCAGTGAAATGAAAGAAGCCGTTATTGAATTACTTAATGAAATTATTAACAAAAACAAACTAAGTAATGAAGATTTAGTAAGCATTATCTTCACAGCAACTGATGATATTGATTGCGCTTTTCCAGCAGCAGCTGCTAGAGAAATTGGTTTGGGAGATGTACCATTACTTTGCTCTAAGGAAATTAATGTTCCGGGAGCACCAAAATTGGTGATCAGAATATTAATGCATGCTTATTCCCCGATTGATAGAAAAAATGTTTTCCATATTTACTCCAGAGGCGCAGAAGTTCTTAGACAAGATTTGGCCCAATAGTGAATTTGAGTGAGATGCCTCGCTCAAATATGGTTATTGCCGTAGACGGGCCCAGTGGTTCAGGTAAATCAAGTATTAGTAGACAAGCAGCAATCAAATTAGGTTATCGATTCTTAGATACTGGTGCGATGTATAGAAGTTTCACTTGGCTTTGCCTGGATCGACAAATTAAAGATATAAATCAGGCTTTGAGTATTTTAAATCATAAAGATTATAATTTAAATATATCAACTAATCCTGAAAAAGAATCAGTTGAAGTTAACAATGTCGACGTTACT
>CALBND010000179.1 GCA_937896305.1 uncultured Actinomycetes bacterium | reverse complement strand
ATCACCACGAACTGATTCGGTAACTAAAATTCCTTTAACACTTGGAGGCCAAACCATGCCAGTTGGATGGAATTGAATAAATTCCATGTGCATTAATTTTCCACCAGCTTTTAAAGCTAAAGCATGACCATCTCCGGTGCCTTCCCATGAATTGGAAGTTACTTTGAATGATTTGCCAATACCACCAGTTGCCAAAACAACTGCTGGTGCTTGAAACATTACAAAGTCGCCACTTTCACGCCAATAACCTAAAACACCTGAAATTTTATTATCTGTTTTTAAAATTTCTGTGATCGTTAATTCAGCAAATACTTTAATTTTTGATTCGTAATCGCCTGTTTCAGCAAAATCTTCTTGTTGTAAAGAAACTATTTTTTGTTGCAAAGTTCTAATTAATTCCAAACCAGTTCTATCACCCACGTGGGCCAGTCTTGGATATTCGTGGCCACCGAAGTTTCTTTGACTAATTTTTCCTTCTGGGGTGCGATCAAAAAGTGCTCCATAGGTTTCTAATTCCCACACACGATCAGGTGATTCTTTGGCATGAAGTTCAGCCATTCTCCAATGATTTTGAAATTTTCCACCGCGCATAGTGTCCCTGAAATGTACTTTCCAGTTGTCGTTGGAATTAACATTTCCCATTGAGGCAGCAATGCCACCTTCGGCCATAACGGTGTGAGCTTTGCCAAATAATGATTTACAAATGATGGCAGTTTTTAATCCACTGGCACGAGATTCAATAGCAGCTCTTAAACCTGCTCCACCTGCTCCAACAATTACGACATCGAAATCTAGGCGTTGTATGTCAGACATTAATCAATTGCTCCTTTAGAAGAAATAGAAATTCGTGATTGCACCAGTTGCCACACTTCTTACATATAGATCACAAAGAGCTACCCCAATAAGTGAAACCCAAGCAAATTTAGGATGGTGCACATTTAATTTAGAAACAATTGTCCAAGACTTGTATCGCAATGGATGTTTACTGAAATGCTTTAATCTGCCACCAATTGCATGTCGACAGGAATGACAAGACAAGGAATATAGCCACAAAAATGTTGCGTTGGCAAACAAAACAAGTGTGCCCACACTTAAATGTCCCCATTGTCCTTCAGCGTTTTTTAAGGCCAAAAATGCATCGTAGGTCAAAATAACGTTGAATACTAAACCAGCAAAAAAGAAGTAGCGATGTGAGTTTTGCAATATTAATGGTGACTTAGTTTCACCTGAATAAGATTTATGTGGTTCTGCCACAGCACAAGCTGGGGGAGATAGCCAAAATGCTCGGTAGTAAGTCTTTCGGTAGTAATAACAAGTTAAACGAAAACCAAGTGGGAAAACCAAAATTAATAAAGCTGGAGAAAGTATCCACCAACTACCAATTGGTGTACCAAATAGTGCTGCACCTTCAGCGCAATTTACTGCAAGACATGGGGAGTAAAAAGGTGAAACTAATGGCTCAACATAATAATTTGCATTTTCAAAAGCTCTAATTGTGGAATAGATAATGAAAGCAACTAAAACTCCAACAGAGATTGCTGGTTGCACCCACCATTTGTCAACGCGCAAATGTCGAAAGGAAATCTTTGCTCTGGTTTCGGAGCCAACTCCGCGATCTAGTGAACCTAAGGCCATGTTCAAGAGTGTAGTGGTGACTTGGTTAAACGCGCACGGGGTGAAGTTGATTAAGGCTATGTGAGATGTGGCACAAAACTATATTTTTTAATCTCTAATTTCTAGTAGGACCGCACCATTTGCAACTGAAGCCCCAACTTCAACTTCCAAATCGACAATTGTCCCAGCTTTATGAGCTGAGATGGGTTGTTCCATTTTCATGGCTTCAATTACCAGCAGTAGTTCCCCTTCGGAAACACTTTGGCCATTTTTAACCGCAACCTTGACCACGGTTCCCTGCATCGGACTTTGCACAGCATCTGAATCAAGAGAACCTAAAGCCGTTCTTTGGTGTCTTGCCACGGGAGGTTTCTTTTGTTTAACGCCACCAGCACTTAAACCATTAGGCATTGTTACTTCAATTCTTTTACCATTTATTTCTAGGACCAAAGTTGAGCGATCTTCCAACATTGAGGCGTTAGCAGAATTTTCGTATTGGGCAATATTGTTTACAAATTCGTTTTCAATCCAACTGGTGTAAATACTAAATTTTTGTGTCGGATCAGTAGGAGCAAAAGCTAGGTCTTCTAAAACTGCCTTATGAAAAGGAATTGCTGTGGCAATGCCATCGACTTCGAATTCACTTAACGCTCTTTTAGCTCGTTCGATGGCTTCAGATCTAGTAGCACCTGTGACTATTAGTTTTGCCAATAGGGAATCAAAATTTCCACCAATTACATCACCTTGTTTGAAACCAGCATCAACTCTTACTCCGGTACCACTTGGCTCTTTCCAAACTCTTAATTGACCAGGGGCTGGTAAAAAGTTTCTGCCAGGATCTTCACCGTTAATGCGAAATTCAATACTGTGCCCACTAATTATTGGATCGTGATAACCAAGTTTTTCTCCACTGGCAATTCTTATTTGCTCGCGAACCAAATCAATTCCGGTTACTTCTTCTGAAACTGGATGTTCTACTTGTAAACGAGTATTTACTTCCAGAAATGAAATTGTGCCATCTTGGCCAATAAGAAATTCACAAGTTCCAGCACCGTCATAGTTTGCTTCTTTTAAAATTGCTTTTGAAGAATCATAAAGTTGTCTTCTTTGATCATCGGTTAAAAAAGGTGCAGGTGCTTCTTCAACTAGTTTTTGGTGTCGACGTTGCAGGGAACAATCTCTTGTGGAAACCACAACTATATTTCCATGTTTGTCAGCTAAACATTGAGTTTCAACGTGTCTTGGTTTATCAAGATATCTCTCGACAAAACATTCACCGCGACCAAATGCTGCAACAGCTTCTCTTACCGCTGATTCATAAAGTTCAACTATCTCTTCTTCAGTGCGGGCAACTTTTAATCCTCGACCGCCTCCACCAAAAGCTGCTTTGATTGCAATTGGTAATCCGTATTCTTTAGCAAAGGCAACAACTTCTTGAGCATCGTTAACTGGATCTTTAGTTCCTGGAACTAAAGGTGCACCAACTTTTGCCGCAATATGTCTTGCTTGAACTTTGTCACCCAGAGCAGTGATTGCTGCTGGGCTTGGTCCAATCCAAATTAATCCAGCATCAATAACTGCTTGGGCAAAACTTGCATTTTCGGAAAGAAATCCGTAACCAGGATGAATTGCATCCGCGTTTGATCTTTGAGCGATTTCTAAGATTTTTGGAATTGCTAAATATGTTTCAGAAGCAATGTTTCCGTTTAAGGAATAAGCTTCATCGGCATGTAAAACATGTAACGCATCGCGATCTGCATCAGCATAAATTGCCACACTGGCAATGCCGGCATCTTTACAAGCTCTGGCAACTCGCACTGCAATTTCACCACGATTAGCGATGAGAATTTTTTTGATTTGTTTATTTTCTATGCCAGATTTAGCCATAATTAGTTACTTTATGCCATTTCCCATAGGGAAGTCCATGAGAGTCCAAGCTCGCGAACGATTTCTCGAAGACCTGGAAGGGATAAACCAATCACGTTGCTGTGATCACCGCTTACTTCTTTTACGAAAGCTGCTCCAAGGGAATCAATAGTAAAAGCACCTGCAACATTTAAAGGTTCTCCTGTTGCAACATAATCCAATATTTCTTGTTCATCAATATTGGCAAACTCAACTTTTGTAGAAACCACCCTGGTTATTTCTGCTTTATTATCTAATCGAATAACTGTGTGACCAGTATGCAAAATTCCAGTTTTACCTTTCATTAAATTCCAGCGCGCAATAGCATTTTCAGCACTTACTGGTTTTCCTAATGATTGGGATTCAAATTCCAGCATAGAATCTGCAGCAATTAAAATTCCTTCATTTAAGGAAACATTATTTTCTAAAACATAATGAGCTTTAGCTTTTGATAATTCGGTGACCAGAAATTGGGTTGTTTTATTTTCTAATCGATTCTGAATTTCTGCTTCATTTATATCTGCAGCAATTACAATAGGTTCAATTTTTTGGCTTCTAAGAAGCATCAATCTGGCAGGGGAGGCAGAAGCCAGGATTACAGGACCTCTCATGCTCCTGGATAAAGAGTGAATTGCCATCCACTATCAACAAGTGGGCTTCTTCTAAATTTGTAAGAGGGAGAATTCCAATTACTAATTTTCTTTTTTTGTTTAGCTAATTCTTCGGAAGAGTTTTTAGCCACAGTTAAAGCAACTTGAATTGCTGCTAATTCATCAGTAGTTGGGTTTCCTCGAATAACTCTAAATTCCAAAGGTTTGGTCATAATGGAATGTTTCCATGTTTTTTAGGTGGCATGGTTTCACGTTTAGTGATTAATTGGCGAAGACCTCTAATTATTCTGATGCGTGTTTCACTTGGGGCAATTACAGCATCAATCCAACCTCGTTCAGCTGCTACGTAAGGATTATCAAATGCTTCTTCATATTCACTAATTTTTTCTGCACGTTCTGCGACTGGATCAGTGGCACCTGTAATTTCTTTTCTAAATAAAATATTTACCGCACCTTGAGCACCCATTACCGCAACTTGAGCTGTTGGCCAAGCAAAGTTTAAGTCAGCGCCTAAATGTTTAGAGCCCATAACAATATAGGCACCGCCGTAAGCTTTTCGGGTGATCACAGTAATTAAGGGAACACTTGCTTCTGCGTAAGCATAAATTAATTTTGCGCCACGTCTAATAATTCCACCGTATTCTTGATCAACGCCAGGTAAAAATCCTGGAACATCAACAAAAGTAATAATTGGAATATTAAAAGCATCACAAGTTCTAACAAACCTGGCAGCTTTTTCAGAAGCTTCAATATCTAAAGTTCCGGCAAACTGCATTGGTTGATTAGCAACAATGCCCACGCTTTGTCCTTCGATGCGACCAAAGCCAACCATAATGTTTGGTGCCCAACCGCCATGAACTTCGAAGAATTCATCATCATCTAAAACATGTTTAACCAGTACGTGCATGTCATATGGCTGATTTGGTGAATCTGGAACCAACGTATCCATTTCCAGATCGTGTTGGTTTATTTGTAAATCAACTTTTGCTTCAAAGTGTTGAGTTGGTTCAGCATTATTAGAGGGTAAGAAACTTAAAAGTGTTCGAACATAATCAAGTGCATCATCTTCATCTGAGGCCATGTAGTGGGCAACACCAGATTTTGTAGCGTGTGCTCTTGCACCACCTAAATCTTCAAAAGAAACTTCTTCCCCGGTTACTGTTTTAATAACATCTGGACCAGTAATAAACATGTGTGAAGTTTTATCAACCATAACTACAAAGTCAGTTAACGCTGGAGAATAAACTGCACCACCAGCACAAGGTCCCATGATGATAGAAATTTGGGGCACAACTCCTGAAGCTCTGGTATTTCTTAAAAATATTTCTCCATACATTGCTAAAGAAGCAACACCTTCTTGAATTCTTGCTCCACCAGAATCATTTATGCCAATAATTGGAGCACCAGATTTAATTGCTAAGTCCATTAACTTAACAATTTTTCCACCCATAGCTTCACCTAAGCTGCCACCCATTGCTGTGAAGTCTTGTGAGTAAACAAAAACCGGACGACCATCGATCGTTCCAAAACCTGTTATCACACCATCACCAGCTGGACGATTTTTGTCCATTCCAAAATTATTTTTTTGATGCCTAACTAATTCATCAATTTCTTGAAAAGATTCAGGATCAAGTAGGGAACTTAATCTTTCTCTAGCACTTTGTTTACCCTTAGCGTGCTGCTTTTCGACAGCAGTATTTGCTTGGTCTACATGGATTTCTTTTTTAACTTGGGCTAAATCGGCAAGCTTGGAAGCAGTCGTGCGTACTTTTGCGCTTTCGTCAGACTTCTTAACCACGTGGTCCTCACCCTTAATTAGCTCTTATCGTACGGTAACAGTGTGAATCAATCTTACCGGAAACGAGCACCGCTTGACCCACAGTCATTGGCGAGAGAACTCGAAAAAAGGCAAAGTTTATGGAAAAACTTTGATTTAGAAGACGAATTAAGTTCCACAAATGATTTTGCCAAAGATTTAATAAAAAAAGAAATTAACGAAGGTCACTTTGTCTTAACTAATTTTCAATCCAAAGGCCGTGGTCGACAAGATAGAACTTGGATTGCTCCAAAAAACTCTTCACTGTTCATCTCAATTATTTTAAAAAGCAGCACTAAAGACAATCTTGGCTGGATTCCGTTAATGGCTGGAGTTGCGTTACAGAAAACTCTACAAACTGAAATGTTAGTTGAGTTAAAAATAAAATGGCCTAACGACTTAGTAATTGTTAAAAATGATGAATATTTTAAATGCGCAGGAATATTGATGGAGAAAGTAAATGATTATGTGATTGCTGGTATCGGAATAAATTTTGATCAGACCAAAGATGAGTTACCTATTAAAGAATCGTCTTCTATTCAGCAATATCTAAATAGTGACTTATCAAAAGAGGAACTGATTGCACTGTTTGTTTCAGAATTTGCTGCCTTGTGGCATGAGGAAAGTAATGCCGCATCTTGGCCAACTCCATCATTGGTGCGCCAATATAAAGCTAACTGCGTAACTTTGGGTAAAGAAATATCTGCTCTAATGCCAAGCGGGGAGAGTATCCAAGGGCTAGCTAAAGATATATCGGTCAGTGGGGAATTGGTTTTAGATACTTTGCAAGGGGAAGTGAAACTTAATTCAGGTCAAGTTCACCTGAAACACTAATATTTGTTTTATGCCCAACCAATCTCATTTCCCAACTATTGGCATCGTTGGTGGTGGGCAATTAGCCAGAATGATGATTGAAGCAGCATCAAGATTAAATCTTAAAACTAAAGTTTTATGTGAATCTGCCAGTGATTCGGCAGCACTTATAGCAAGTTATTTTGAAGTAGGCGATTATAAAAATTTAAATGATTTAGAAAAATTTAGCTCAAACGTTGACGTATTAACTTTTGATCACGAACATGTCCCACTTGAAATTTTGAAAAAATTAGAAAAATCAGGAATAAAAATAAGACCAGGCTTAAAAGCTTTAAGTTGTGTGCAAGATAAGTCTGTTATGCGAGAAGTTTTAGGTAAAGAAAATCTAGCGATTCCAAAGTGGAAAATAATTAAAGAAATATCAGAGATTGAAACATTTGCTTCAGAAAACTCTTGGCCCCTTGTAATTAAAACCACAAAAGGTGGCTACGACGGTAAAGGTGTTTGGGTAGTAGAAAATTTGGAAGATGCAAAAGAAATACTAAAAAATCCCTTAACTAATGATGCGCAATGGATGGTTGAAGAATTTGTTAAATTCAAACGAGAATTAGCAGTACATGTTGCACGCTCTCCACATGGACAAAGTGTGGTTTACCCAGTTGTGCAAAGTACACAAAAAAATGGTGTGTGTGATGAAGTGATTGCACCCGCTCCAGGTTTAAGTGAAGAAAATGCAAGCAAGATTCAAGCACTTGCTTTAAACATTGCTCAAACACTTGAGGTCACAGGTGTATTTAGTGTTGAACTATTTGAATTAGAAAATGGAGAAGTCTTAATTAATGAATTAGCTATGCGTCCACACAATTCAGGTCATTGGAGTATTGATGGTGCTGTGACTTCCCAGTTTGAAAATCATTTAAGAGCTATTTTGGATCTACCCCTTGGAAGCCCGAAATTGAATGCTCACACAACCGTCATGGTCAACATTCTTGGTGGGAAATTTGAGGATATGTACAAGCCATTTATGCATTGCATGGCACGAGATCCTGAATTAAGAATCCACTTATATGGCAAACAAGTTAAACCAGGTCGTAAAGTAGGTCATGTCAACATCTCAGGTAAAAACGTGGAGGATCTTTTGTCACGAGCTCACCATGCTGCTGATTATTTAACTGGCACTATTACCGAGTAGGGCTGAAGGGAAAAAATCAATTGAGTAAAGCACTTGTTGCGGTATTAATGGGAAGTTCCAGTGACTTGCCAACAATGCAAGGTGCAATTGATATTTTAAAAGAATTCGGTGTTGAACATCAAACAAACGTTAAAAGTGCCCATCGCACACCAGATGACATGTTAAATTTTGCAAAAGAAGCAGAAGCTCAAGGTTTAAAAGTTTTAATTGCAGGAGCAGGTGGTGCGGCCCATTTACCTGGAATGCTTGCCTCGGCAACTTCTCTGCCAGTTATCGGAGTTCCAGTTAAGTCAACAGATTTAGAAGGATTAGATGCACTGCTATCTATTGCACAAATGCCAACAGGTGTGCCGGTAGCAACTGTTGGAGTGGGAAACTCTAAAAATGCAGCCCTATTGGCAATAAAGATTTTAGCCCTAAACGACGAATCACTTTTAAAAAAGTTAAAAACATTTGAAGAATCACAAAGAGAAAAATCAAGAAAACAAGATAAAGATATAAATTCTTAAAAATTTATTCTTTCTCAATGATTACTTTTGATCCTTCTTGTAACGATTTAAAGTAATCATCAGCACCAGGTTGAGAGAGTTTTCTAATAGATCCAACATTTTTCACATTTCCTCCAGAAACAGTTGGCAAAGTAGCAGATTCAATCCCACCACTTTTTAGTGAAAGCACAATTGGAATTAAGTCAAAGGGGCCAACACCTTTATCAACAGTTATCGCATTGGCAATAGCAGAAATAGTTTTAGGTGCTTGGAAAATATTAAGCAGAGTAAAGGGAGAAAGTGTTTTTTTCATAATTTGTTTCACGACCTCTTGCTGTCTTTCCACTCGACCAAGATCTCCTCGAGGATCTGAATATCTAGCTCGGGAATAAGCCAAAGAGGTTAAACCATTAACTTTTTGGCAACCTTCTTTTATTTCTAAACCAGATTTTTCATCAGAGAAATCTTGAGTTGGACAAACAGTTATTCCACCATAACTATTTACTACATTTACCAACCCTACAAAACCAATTTCTGCATAATGATCCATTCGAACTCCAGTTAGATCTTGCACCGTATTGATAATTAATTCTGGACCACCAAATGCGTATGCCGCATTTATTTTATTTTTACTTGCATCTTTACCGTCTCGTGCTGGAATTGTGACCAATAAATCTCTTGGAATACTTGTTAAGTTCAATTTGGTTGCCAATTTTGGGGTACTCATGATTAAAATAGTGTCACTTCTTTGACCATCAAATTTACCTAAAGGCGCACCCTTCAAGACAGGGTCATCAACACCATCTCTGGAATCACTACCGATGAGTAACCAAGTTTGACCAGGAGATTTAGGAAGTTCGTTTTCAGAGGTATTCAAATCAATCTTATTTAACTGAACTAAACCGAGGATCATTAAAAAAACAAACCAATAAAAAATTGCTCCAACATAGACCAGAACAATTTGTAGGAGTGTGAGATTTTTGGATTTAAGGGCTTTACCCTTGGAGGCCGGTTTTGAGTTGGGGTTGTTTCGTGGGGAATTATTTTCATTGGCCATAAAGTCAATGCTAGTTTCCCAACAGTACTTTTAATGACTGTTGGACTAGCGTTGCTACAGGGAGTTTAAAATCGGAGGTTTAGATGAGTTCTTTATCCGTTTCGGTGATTATTCCTGTTTTAAATGAAGAAAGACATTTAGCTGAAGCAGTAAAAAGAGTGCTAAATCAGAAATACTTAGGTGAAATAGAAATTATTTTAGCTTTAGGTCCGTCAACAGATCAAACAAATAAAATTGCCCAAGATTTAGCAAAAGATAATCGAATCAAATTAATTGACAACCCAAGTGGCAAAACTGCTAGTGCTTTAAACAATGCCATCAAATCATCTAAGTTTGACATCATTGTCAGATTAGATGGACATGCTTTAGTGGCAGATAATTATATTCAAAAAGCAGTTGACACTTTAGAAGAAACTAAGGCAGATAATGTTGGCGGTTTAATGAAAGCACAAGGAATTACTTTTTTTGAAAAAAGTGTTGCAGCTGCCATGACATCCAAATTGGGAGTAGGTAATGCTCCTTTTCATGTTGGAGGCAAGTCAGGATTTGTTGACACAGTTTATCTTGGAACATTTAGAAAATCAGCATTAGTAAGAGTTGGTTATTTCGATGAAAGTTTTATTAGAGCCCAAGATTGGGAATTAAATTATCGAATCAGAGAAACCGGTGGAAAAATTTGGTTTAATCCTGATTTAGTTGTGACGTATCGACCAAGATCAAACATAAAACAATTAGCAAAACAATATTTTCAATATGGGCAATGGAGAAGACAAGTTTCTAAGAAATATCCAGAAACATTAAACTTAAGATATTTAGCGGCTCCTGTAACAGTGGTTGGACTTTTAGTTGGTTTGGTAATGATTCTTTTACAAAATGTATTAAATATTGAATGGCTAAAAATTGGTTGGCTTGCACCAGCAGCTTATGTACTCGTTTTAATTTTAGGATTTTTTGTCTCTGATTTGAAGTTAAATCTAAGAAGTAGATTAATTTTGCTGGTTGTTTTGCCGGTTATGCATTTATTTTGGGGCGTTGGTTTCTTAAAATCGGGTAAACGCCTGTAACCTGAGGGTAACGCAAATAACAATATGAGCGTGGAGGAGTGCAAACCCCTTGGGTAAGTTTGGCGCCTTACGTATTTTGATTTTTAGAGATTTACAAATCAGGTATGCCGGAACATGGCTTGGCTATTTCTGGACTCTGCTAGATCCACTTGCCATGTCTGCAATTTATTGGTTTGTATTTTCATACATTTTAGGTGGACGAAGTGTTGGGGAAACCCCATATATTTTATTTCTTCTCACAGGAGTTTTAGCTTGGACTTGGTTTAATGGCAGCGTCACAGATTCTGCTAGAACTTTAGTTTTAGAAAGTAAAATGATTCGCTCAATTGCGATTCCAAGATATCTATGGGTTATTAAAAGTATTGGGGCCAAAGGAACAGAATTTTTATTTTCACTTCCTATTTTAGTTGCAGTAGCAGTAATTGCTAAAGGTCAAGTTTCATTGCAATTACTATTTTTTCCACTAGCTTTTGTAGTTCAATTTTTACTTCTATCAGGAATTGGATTAATTCTTGCACCCTTAACAGTTTTAGCTCGGGATACCACAAATGTTTTAAGAATTATATTGAGAATGATGTTTTACTTGACGCCAATAATTTATGGGCTAAATGATATTCCTGAAAAGTATCAAGCCTTAGCTATGTTGAATCCTTTAACAGGAATCATCGTTATGTATCGAGCAGGATTTTGGGCTAATGATAATTTGATGACCCCAATTATTTTTTCAATCACGATTTCTGTGGCAATATTCATCCTTGGAATTTTTGTATTCAAAAAACTTGAGCGCGCTGTTTTGAAGGAGGTTTAAATGAGTGTCGTAATTGATGTTAAAAATATTGGAGTTAGCTTTCAACGTAATCGTAAACGCAATTTCTCAGTTCGAGAAATGTTGTTGCAGGGAAAAAATACTTCGCCAAGAGGATCATTTTGGGCTTTAAGAAATGTTAACTTTCAAGTAAACGCTGGAGAAGCTGTCGGCTTAATGGGAGCCAACGGGGAAGGTAAAAGTACTTTACTTAGATTAATTGCAGGAGTTTTACTTCCAGATGAGGGAAGTGTTGAAGTTAAAGGTGGAGTTGCTCCCTTAATTGAATTAACTGGAGGACTAAAAAGTGATTTAACAGCAAGAGACAACATTGCTTTAGTTGCAGGTTTGCACGGCTTAAAAAAAGCTGAAGTCAAAAAAAGATTTAATAACATTGTGGAGTTTGCTGAAATTGGAGATTTCCTGGATACTCCGGTAAGACATTTTTCAAGCGGAATGAAAGTTAGACTAGGTTTTTCTATCGTTACCTCAATTGATGAACCAATTATTCTGGTAGATGAAGCGTTAGCGGTAGGTGATGCAGCTTTTATGCAAAAGTGTTATGTACGAATGAAAGATCTTCTCAATCAAGGTAAAACCTTATTTCTGGTATCTCATAAAGAAAAGGATTTAAAAGAATTTTGCACTAGAGGCTTGTACCTGAAAGATGGAACATTGGCTGTGGATGGAACATTGACCCAAGCCTTAGCAGCCTATAGAGCAGATGCAGGAATTAGTGATGACTAAATATTCAATTCAAGAAATAAAACAATTAGGGCAACCACCTGAAGTGCTAAATCGCAGAGTGGCAGAACACTGGTCTGGTCCGTTATATATGAGAAACCTCTCTCCTTATCTATCTAAATTTCTGTTAAACATTGGCTTGAGTCCAACAAATGTGACTTGGTTAATGGTGCTTTCTGGTTGGTTGGCTGCATTAAGTGTTATCTGGATTGGGATAAGTGGAGCAATCCTGGCACTATTTTTTGCCCAACTACAAATGCTTTTTGATTGTAGTGATGGAGAAATGGCGCGGGTTACAAAAAAATATAACCCAGCTGGAATATTTATTGACAGATTTGGACATTATTCAACCGAGGCATTGCTTTGCATCGCTTTTGGAATTCGGGTTTCCACCAGTGAAGGTGGATTTGATTTGGCAATTATTTTTGGTTTAATTCTGGCTCTTTTGGTTACCTTTAACAAAGTATTAAATGACATGGTTCATGTGGCAAGAAGTTTTTCTAACTTGAATAAATTATCGGAAGATTCATCAGTAGCTGTACCAAGAGTTGGGATTCTGGCTTTTATTAGATCTATTTTTAGATTCTTTCCGATTCATAAGATTTATCACTCAATTGAGTTAAGTTTCATTATCTTTGTTGCT
>CALBND010000178.1 GCA_937896305.1 uncultured Actinomycetes bacterium | reverse complement strand
CCATTAGATTCTTGGCCAGATAATACAAATTTAGATAAAGCAAGAAGATTGCTTTGGCCTATTAAGAAAAAATACGGTAACCGAGTTAGCTGGGCAGATTTAATGATCCTAGCTGGTAATCTTGGTTATGAACATGCTGGTCTTAAAATGTACGGCTTCTCATTTGGTCGTGAAGACATATGGCACCCAGAAAAAGATGTTTACTGGGGTTCAGAAAAAGAATGGTTGCAAGATAAACGATACAGTTCAAAGAGCGATCGTGAATCTTTAGAAAATCCATTAGCAGCTGTTGTGATGGGATTAATTTATGTTAACCCTCAAGGTGTAGATGGAAAACCAGATCCTTTAAAAACTGCTCACGATGTTAGATTAACTTTTGGTAGAATGGCTATGAACGATGAAGAAACTGCAGCCCTAACTATCGGTGGTCACTCAATCGGAAGAGCTCACGGAAATGGTGATGCTGCAAAATTAGGTGCTGAACCAGCTGCTGCTGATATCCATGAACAAGGTTTAGGATGGAATAAAAAAGGTGGTGGTGGTTTAGGTGTAGAACAAGTAACAAGCGGAATTGAAGGTGCTTGGACTTCTAATCCAGACAAATGGAATTATGAATATCTTGATCTACTATTAAACTATGACTGGGAACTTAAGAAAAGTCCTGCAGGTGCATGGCAATGGGAACCAATTGGTTTAGAAGAAAGTAAAAAACCGAGAGACCTTGCTAACCCTAAAAAAAGACATAACCCAATCATGACTGATGCGGATATGGCTATGAAAATGGACCCAAGTTACAGAAGAATATCTGAGAAATTTTACAAAGATCCAAAATACTTAGATGATGCTTTTGCAAGAGCTTGGTTTAAATTAACTCACAGAGATTTAGGACCGAGAACGAATTACATCGGACCTTGGGCTCCTAAAGAAGATTTAATTTGGCAAGATCCAGTTCCAGCAGCAAAGAAAAAATTTAACGCAGAAAAAGTTAAAAAAATGATTGCTGCAACTAAGATTAGCTCTAGTGATTTAATCGCTACGGCTTGGGACAGTGCAAGAACTTACCGAAGAACTGACAAAAGAGGTGGTGCTAATGGTGCAAGAATTAGATTATCTCCACAAATCGATTGGGAAGGTAATGAACCAACTAGACTTAAAAAAGTTTTAAAAGCTCTAGAGGGCGTTGCTAAAAAATCAGGTGCAACAATTGCTGATACTATTGTGTTAGCAGGTGTAGTTGGACTTGAACAAGCGATTAAAAAAGGTGGTTCTAAAGTTAAAGTTCCATTTGTTGCGGGTCGAGGTGATGCTTCGCAAGATCAAACGGATATTGAAAGCTTTGCTGTACTTGAGCCTACGCATGACGCATTCAGAAATTGGGTGAAAAAAGATTACGTCCCAATGCCTGAAGAGCTAATGTTAGAGAAAGCTTCTCTTTTAGGTTTGTCTGCAAAAGAAATGACTTGCTTAATTGGTGGTATGAGAGTGTTAGGAACAAATCACTCAAGTGCTAAAAATCACGGTGTGTTCACAGACAAAGTTGGCGCATTAACAAATGACTTCTTTGTTAATTTAACTGACATGAAATACACTTGGAAACCAACTGGCAAAAACTCTTACGACATCATTGATCGTAAAACAAAGAAAGTCAAATACACAGCATCAAGAGTTGATCTTGTATTTGGTTCTAATTCTGTGCTTAGATCATATGCTGAAGTTTACGCTCAAGACGATAATAAAGAGAAGTTTGTAAAAGACTTCGTTGCTGTTTGGACGAAGGTTATGAACGCAGATCGTTTAAAAGCAAATTAATTTAAATTCGATTAAGGGTCATTTTCAATAAGTGAGAATGACCCTTAATATTTTCTAATCTAATTCAAAACTATTTTTATAATCGATAGCAAGCTTCTGATCTTGCTGTTCTTTGTACAAAATAAAATTTTCACACACTAATAAATCAAGATCAGTTCCCATAAAACATTTAAAAGCATCTTCAATTGTATTTACAATAGGTTCACCTCTAATATTAAAGGATGTGTTTACTAATACTGGACAAGAAGTTAAATTATTAAATTCTTTAATTAAATCATAATATCGTTTGTTTGTTTCTTCATGAACAGTTTGAACTCTAGCTGTATAATCCACATGAGTTACTGCG
>CALBND010000177.1 GCA_937896305.1 uncultured Actinomycetes bacterium | reverse complement strand
CAACTTTTATTTGATTGACCACGTTTCCTGCAACTAGGTTCTCTAATGTTGCAACTAGGTGGGGAAGATCGATTCGATTCATTGTGGAGCAGTAGCAAATGGTTTTATCTAGAAATGAAATATTTTTATCAGGGAAATCTCTAGCTAATCTTCGAACCAAATTAAGTTCTGTGCCAACAGCCCAACTACTTCCAGCAGGGGAGGCGGCAATGGTTTTTATGATTCCTTCAGTTGAAGCAACCACATCAGCAGCTTCTGCAACTTCGTTGACACATTCAGGGTGAACAATAATTTTTACATCTTTAATTCGATTTCGCACATCTTTAACAGAATTCATATTAAACCTGGCATGCACAGAGCAATGCCCTTTCCAAAGAATCATTTTGGCATTAATCAATTGCATATCTGTTAAACCACCGTTTGGTTTTCTGGGATCAAAAACCACACAATCTTCTAATTTCAAACCAAGTTGCATCACAGCAGTATTTCTCCCTAAGTGTTGATCGGGTAAAAATAAAACCCTTTCCCCTTTTTCAAAAGCCCACTCAAGTGCTCTTTGAGCATTTGATGAGGTGCAAACTGTGCCATTATTTTTACCGGTAAAACCTTTGATGGCAGCAGTTGAATTCATGTAAACAACAGGAATCGTTGTTTTAGCAATATTTAATTTTTCTAAGTCTGCCCAGCAAGATTCCACTTGGCTTATTTCAGCCATGTCAGCCATGGAGCAGCCTGCAGCTAAATCAGGAAGTATTACTTGTTGTGAATCAGAAGTTAAAATATCTGCACTTTCTGCCATGAAATGTACTCCGCAAAAAATAATAAATTCTGCATTAGGTTTAGCTGCAGCGTCTTTAGCTAATTTGAATGAATCACCTGTGGTGTCAGCAAATTGAATAACTTCATCTCTTTGGTAATGATGCCCCAAAATAAATAAACGTTCCCCAAGTTTTTCTTTCGCAGTCAAAGCTCTTTGAACTAATTCAGGGTTGGAGGCTTTAGGTAATTCTCCTGGGCATTCCACACCTTTTTCAGTGTCAGGATCAGCAAGGTTTCCCAGTAAATGCAATAGTGGGGTTGGGCTTGGTTCGCTCCAGGTTGTGGTCATACTCCAATAGTGTCATGAAGGGCTGAAGTACGCGAGATGCGAATAGTTATTGCCCCAGATTGTTTTACAGGTACCCTAAGTGCCGCACAGGCAGCACAAGCGATTAAAACCGGTTGGGAAAAAGCCAATCCAGCAACATTTTTTTTAGCACCCATGTCTGATGGTGGTCCTGGATTTATTGATGCGATCAATCACGGTTTTGGTGGCAATATTATTAATTGTCAAGTAACAGGTTTAGAGCACACAGAAATAAGTGCACCGTTATTAGTCGTTGGAAAAACTGCATATATAGAGTCACATTTAGTGGTTGGTCCACAATTTATTACTTCGTTACCAAAGACTCCAGACAAATACACCAGTAAAGGAATTGGTGAATTGATAAATAGAGCACTTGATGAAGGTTGTCAAACTATTTTTGTGGGCATTGGTGGAACCGCATCGATGGATGCAGGGGTCGGAATTTTAGAAACTGTTGATAGAAACAAATTAGAAGATGTTGAACTAATCGCTGCAAGCGATGTTGATGTTCCGTTATTGGGTAATAGGGGTGCGGCTAAAGGATTTGGGAAGCAAAAAGGTGCCAGTGAAGAATTAATTGAAGAACTAGAAATAAAGTTCACTGAAATTGCTAAAAACACAGCACGCAGAAAAGACAACAAAGATGCAGCTGTGATGTTGGGTGCAGGTGCAGGAGGTGGGATTGGATTTGGCTTGATGGCACTTGGTGCTAATCGGGTGAGTGGTTGGGAACTGGTAACAGATTCCTATGACTTAGCAAATGAAATTCAAAATTGTGATCTAGTTATTACTGGTGAGGGAAGTCTTGATTGGCAATCACTTCGCGGCAAAGTCGTTGCCGGAGTAGCAGAACTTGCAACTAATGAGGCAAAAGCATGTATTGCACTTTGCGGACAGGTTTTAGCCGGGAAAAGAGAATTGGCTGCAGCTGGCATTGTGGGTGCTTATGGCTGTATTAAAGAAGGAGAAGCCTTACCCCTTGATCCAGTTTCATCCCTCATTGAATTGTCGGAGAGGGTCAGCAGGACATGGACCCAATAACGTGGCAATATAGAGAGTGAAAGAAAGGTCAAAACATGAGCGCTGAAACCACAGACACCCAAGGTGTTTCATTAACAGATTTTGCTACCACAAAAGTTCGCACACTTCTTAATCAAGAAGGTCGTGATGATTTGTCACTTCGCATCGCAGTTCAACCAGGTGGTTGTTCAGGTATGCGCTACCAATTATTTTTTGATGACAGAAGTTTAGAAGGCGATGCCACTCATGACTTTGATGGCGTAAAAGTAGTAGTGGACAAAATGAGTGTTCCTTATTTGATGGGTGCAACTATTGATTTTGTTGACACTATAGAAAAACAAGGATTCACAATTGATAATCCAAACGCTGGCGGTTCATGTGCCTGCGGAGATTCTTTCCACTAAATTTTACTTTCTGATTAAATAGATAAGTATTATTTTTACTCGTGACTCTTAATATTGCGATCACTGGCTCAATTGCCACGGATCATTTAATGAGTTTTCCAGGAAAATTCACAGATTCATTAGTTGCAGACAAACTCGATCATGTTTCGCTGTCATTTTTAGTTGATGATTTACAAATCAGAAGAGGTGGCGTAGCTGCCAACGTAGCTTTTGCTATGGCCAGACTCGGGCTTCGCCCAATTTTGGCTGGAGCAGTGGGAAAAGATTTTGCGGAATATCGGTCGTGGCTAGAAAGACATAATGTTGATTGTGAATCAGTTTATTATTCAGAAACACAACACACTGCCCGGTTCGTTTGCACCACAGATGAAATGGCAAATCAAATTGCTTCATTTTATCCAGGAGCAATGAGTGAATCATCTTTTATTGAACTTGGCCCAATTATTGATCGCGTGGGAAAAATAGATTACGTATTTATTGGCCCAAGTGATCCAGCAGCAATGATTAAACATACGCAAGAAGCTCGACAAAGAAACATTGAATTTATTGCTGATCCTTCCCAACAAATGGCACGAATGGATGGCAAAGAAATAGCGCAACTAATTGATGGAGCAACTTACCTATTCACTAACGAATACGAATCTTCTTTAATTGAGAAAAAAGTTGGTTGGAAAATTGATGAACTTACAAAACGAGTAAAAATAGTCGTCACAACATTAGGTGCTAAGGGTGCCAGAATCCAAATAGATGGCGAAACAATTGTTACTGTGGCCTGTCCACCAGAAACAACCAGAATTGATCCCACCGGAGTTGGTGATTCCTTTAGAGCCGGCTACATGGCTGCACACTCATGGGGATTGACTCCAGAAAGATGTGCACAAGTTGGATCAATGCTTGCAACTTATGTAATTGAAACAGTTGGCACGCAAGAATACAGTTTCACTAATGATGAATTTGTTAAACGTTTTAGCGATTTTTATGGCCAAGATGCTGGTACAGAAGTTAAAAAATTCTTAATTAAGTAAGTTATATCAATGCCTGCAAATTTATCGGCGTCAAATTGGGATTTTCCAACTTTAAATCAAATGCCCGATGAAGAAGATTTAGTCGTGGTAGGAGCAGACCTAAAACCTGAAACCCTAATTGATTCATATAGTCACGGAATTTTTCCCATGCATTTTGATACAAAAATAAATAATAAGAAGCAAAAAGTTTTAGGGTGGTGGTCACCTGATCCACGAGGAATATTACCCATTGATTCCATAAGAATTTCTCATTCTTTAAAAAAATCAATGAAAAAATTTAAAGTCACTTTTGATAAAGATTTTATTTCAGTTATGAATGCTTGCGGGGATGACAAAAGACCCAAAGGTTGGATAAATTCTGAGATCAAAAAAGCATACCTTGATTTACATGAACTTGGATTTGCTCATTCAGTTGAAGTTTGGAATCAAAATGATGAATTAGTGGGCGGGCTTTATGGGGTTGAAGTCAATGGATTATTTGCTGGTGAATCAATGTTTCATACACAAACCGATGCGTCTAAAACTGCCATGGTTTATTTAGTTGAAAAATTAAGTCAAGGTGGAACTGAAAGACTATTTGATGTTCAGTGGCAGACTCCACATTTGAAATCTATGGGTGTAAAGGAAATTAGTCGAAAACAATATTTTGAAAAACTTGAAAAAGCTTTAAAGCTAAAGCCTATTTTTAATTAAATCCAGCTTCCACTTTTACTTCCTTGATAGTTTCTACTAAAGCATTTACAAAATTATCGATATCAATCTTTTGAGCATCAAAGGGTAATGAAATTCTGATATTTCCTTCTTCAACTATTCCCATAGCTTTTAAAACATGGGATGGGGCAATGACATCTGGAATGCAGGATGAACCACTTGAAATAGAGAAACCTCGTTTACTCAATCCGTTAACTAAAGCTTCTCCGTTTATGTTTTTAATTAAGGCAGAAATTAAGTGGGGGATTCTTGCTACAGGATCTCCTAGCAAAGTGATGTCTGGGAGTTGACTTAATTGATTTCTTAAGTCACTAATTAAGGTGGATAAATTTTTAGCTGTTTGGCTTCGATCAATATTTATAGCTTCTAGACTTGCACCAATTGCAACAGCTTGGGGTACTAGCACATTGTTAGAAAACCGATGATTTTCTCTGGAATCATCTAATAAAATTGATTTAAATCTTATACTTCTTTTTACAATCAAAACATCAATTCCACCAGGAGCACCCCATGCGGCAGGTTTTATTAATAAACTATCCCAATCGTTTCCTAAATTAACTAACCCAGCAGTCATGGTTGCATCAACAAGAAGTGGAATATTTAATTCTTGACATTTTTTATAAATAGGATTTAGATTTTGTTGGGTTCCCACTTCATGATTAGCAAACTGCAATACTGCCAAACCAGGTTTTTCTTTCTCTAAAGTATTCAAATAACTCTCAACATTAATTCTTCCCAAGTTGTCAGCCTCAATTGGGAAATTTTCATAATTTGCCACACGCTGGACTATCGCTGCTTGCTCAACGGTTCCATAGATCACAGATTTGTTAGACAAAGCATTTATTAATCCACTTATCGTCAAATCAACGCCGGCAGTTCCAGAAGGAATAAATGAAACTTCGTCTGCTTGCACTTGAAAGTGCTGTGCAACTGATGCTCTAGCGCTATCAAGTAGCACTCGAGCAGATCTTGATTCGTGATACAGCTTGGTTGGATCCAAAAAGGCATAGGCCGGTAACTGGGCTAGGGCTTTTAGCGCAGCAGGATGGATTGGGTGAGAAGTTAAAGTATCGAAATTGTGCGATTGTGCATTTGTGCTCGGCGCCATGTGTCTGAGGTTACTTGCCCTTCTTCATCCCATATTCGTTTGAGTGCACTAACGTTGCATATATACAGTCAAACACTAAAGGGAGAATTGGTTTTCGTGCGCAAATTACGTGCATCACTACTTCTTGCCGTTCCTTTGTTAGTGAGTGCTTGCTCCAAGGCTAGCCAAGATGAAACCTTACGCATTGGATTTCCGGAGCCATCAACAGTTGAAGGCAAAATAATCCTTAATCTTTGGCAGGGCACTTGGATTGTGGCCTTGCTTATTGCAACTTTAGTTTTAGGTCTACTTTTCTCAGCCGTCATTTTATATAGAAGAAGAAACGAAGACGAGATTCCAAAGCAGACTCGATACAACATTCCGCTAGAAATTGTTTATACAATCGTGCCTTTAGTTATCGTGTTGGGACTATTTTTCTTTACCGCTAGAGATCAAAAAGAATTAATCAAATTATCTGGAGATCAGAAAGTAACAGTCAATGTTGTTGGATTTAGATGGTCCTGGGCATTTAACTACAAAGAAGCTGGTGTTTACGAAATTGGTACACCTGCATTGCCTCCAACAATGTATTTACCGGTTGACGAGAAAGTTAAATTTGAACTGACATCCCCTGATGTTATTCACTCTTTCTGGATACCAGCATTTTTAATGAAAATGGATGTTATTCCAGGACGATTAAATGCATTTGAATTAACACCAAATAAATTAGGTGAATTTTCGGGCAAGTGCGCAGAGTTGTGTGGAGTTGATCATTCTCGAATGCTATTTAAGGTAAAAGTAGTAACAAGAGCAGAATATGTAGCTCACGTAGAAGAGTTAAGAGCCAAAGGCCAAGTTGGGACACTTAACACTGGAAGAATTGAGACAACAGGTAATACTGGTTGTCTGGGAGATCCATCACTACCAGGATGTAAGGAAGGTGAGTAAATGACATTACTTGAAGACCATCCAACTGTAACTACACATATTCACCAAGATAAAAATTCAAATATGGGTAAAACAATTGTTAAGTGGATGACCACTACAGATCCAAAAGCAATCGGCAATCTTTACCTAGTAACTTCTTTCGTCTTTTTCATTATCGGCGGGTTAATGGCCATGGTCATTAGAGCTGAGTTAGCTAGACCAGGTTTGCAATTTGTTTCAAATGAGCAATATAACCAAATGTTTACAATGCACGGAACAATAATGTTGTTGCTATTTGCAACACCATTATTTATTGGTTTTGCCAATGCACTTGTGCCTTTACAAATTGGGGCACCAGATGTGGCATTTCCAAGATTAAACTTACTTGGCTATTACTTATTCTTATTTGGTGGAATAATTGTTATGGCAGGTTTCTTAACTCCAGATGGTGCAGCAAGTTTTGGTTGGTTTGCTTATGCTCCACTTTCTAATGCAGTAAATAGTCCAACAGTAGGAGCTGACTTATGGATTATGGGATTAGCGCTTGGTGGCTTAGGAACGATTCTTGGTGCAGTTAATTTCATCACCACAATATTGACAATGCGTGCCCCGGGCATGGTTATGTTTAGAATGTCAATATTTACTTGGACAATTTTATTAACAAGTGTTTTGGTACTTATGGCTTTTCCAGTTTTAGCAGCTTCTTTGCTAGTACTAGAAGTAGATAGAACATTTGGGGCCCAAGTGTTTGAAGCCGCTAATGGTGGGGCAATTTTGTGGCAACATTTGTTTTGGTTTTTTGGCCATCCCGAGGTTTACATCATTGCGTTACCGTTTTTCGGAATAATCAGTGAAGTTCTTCCAGTTTTCAGTAGAAAACCAATCTTTGGTTATAAGGGATTAGTTTTTGCCACAATTGCCATCGCTGGTTTGTCAGTAGCAGTCTGGGCACATCATATGTATGTCACAGGTTCTGTTACTTTGCCTTTCTTTGCCTTAACAACAATGTTGATTGCTGTTCCAACAGGTGTTAAATTCTTTAATTGGATTGGCACAATGTGGCGAGGCTCAATCTCATTTGAAACCCCAATGTTATTTGTGATCGGATTCTTATTTACATTTTTATTAGGTGGGCTAACCGGTGTTATGTTAGCGATGCCTCCAATTGATTTTCATGTTTCTGATTCTTATTTCGTGGTAGCTCATTTTCATTACGTAGTCTTTGGAACCGTTGTGTTTTCAATGTTTGCCGGATTTTATTTCTGGTGGCCGAAATTTACAGGCAGAATGCTGAATGAATCTTTAGGTAAAATACATTTTTGGACTTTGTTTATTGGTTTCCAAGTAACATTTTTAATCCAACACTGGTTGGGTGTTCGTGGCATGCCAAGAAGATATGCCGATTATTTGGCAAGTGATGGCTTTACTACTGGAAACACCATCTCAAGTATTGGTTCCTTCTTGTTAGGTGCTTCAACATTGATTTTTATGTATAACGTTTATCGCACTTGGAGAGTTTCTCCATTGGTAAAAGTTAATGATCCATGGGGTTGGGGCATGAGTTTGGAATGGGCGACAAGTTGTCCACCCCCAAGACATAACTTCACATCTTTACCAAGAATTCTTTCTGAAAGACCAGCCTTTGATGCAGCACATCCTGAATTAGCAGACCTGGATACACCAGTCAGACAAAACATTTTAGATGACATGGTGGGCGGACCAAAGTTAGGAAAAAGTAAATAAATGAGATCTGGTGGATACTTATTTCTGTACGGTAGCCTTTTCTATTTTTTGATAAGCGCTATTTATTTCATTATCTCCAAAGACCCAGTAGGAACAACTGCTTTAGTTTTAACCGGGGGCTTAGCTATCTTGATAGCTTTCTATTTACTTTTCACTGTCAGAAGAATTGGGTATCAGCCAGAAGATAATTTTGAAGCATTACAAGAAGAAGCTCCTGCAGATTATGGTTTCTATTCACCTCATTCTTGGTGGCCCATGATCGTGGCGGCTGCAACTGCAATCACTTTTGTGGGATTAATTTTTGCTGTCTGGATTTTCTTATTTGGACTAGGTTTAGTCTTGTTTTCAGTGTTTGGATGGCTATTTGAGTATTGGAAATTTGAAAGAGTTGCTCCAATTAGACATTAATCACTTTTACTGAGTAATGTGATTGGTATGAAGAAAAAATCTAGTTCAGACAAACCAACTTTAATTTCGCCATTAAGTGACTTCTTTAAACAGGAATCTGCCAGCGGTATTGTCATCATTATTGCTGCAATTCTGGGACTAGTTTGGGCAAATTCAACTTTTAGTTCAAGCTACTTCTCCATTCTCGACACATATTTTAAATTTGAATTTGCATCATTTTTGTTCAAGATGAATATCGCACATTTTATTAATGATGGTTTAATGACAATTTTCTTCTTTCTAGTTGGACTAGAAATAAAAAGAGAAGTAACTATTGGGCATTTGTCTTCTAGAAAGAAATTTATGGTTCCTCTTTTTGCCGCTATCGGTGGCATGGCAATTCCTGCACTTATTTATTTGGCAATTGCAGGCAGCATTGAACCAAGGGGATGGGCTATTCCAATTGCCACAGATATTGCGTTGGCCTTAGGAATTTTAGGTTTAGTCCAAGCAAGGACTGCCCCTACCTTGAGACCTTTTTTATTAGGATTAGCTGTCATAGATGACATTGGTGCAATTTTAATAATTGCGGTTTTTTTCTCTACCGGATTAAACTTCTCTTGGCTTTTAGCAGCCCTCTTAGCAGTTTTGTTAACTTTGACTGTTAAATATTTTAATGTTCGTTTCACTATTGTTTATGTAATAATTGGATTCTTTCTTTGGTACAGCTTTTATAAATCAGGAGTTCACCCAACTATTGCTGGGGTAATCCTAGGATTGATTGCCCCAATCACACCTTTTATTTCTCCCAACTTTATTGACACCGATGAGTTAGCAAATGTTTCAAGTGTGAAGCATGCCATGAAGACTAAAAAAATTGCTAAGAATTCTGTTTCTATTGTTGAATGGCTAGAGCATGTGATTCATCCTTGGAGTGCATTTGTGATCGTACCTATTTTTGCTTGGGCAAACGCAGGAATTGAAATAACAAGTAAAACTTTCGGAATCGTTTTTAGCTCCAAAGTTGCTTGGGCCATCATGCTTGGATTAGTAGTTGGTAAACCTGTGGGAGTTTTGATTTTTTCAAAAATTGCCAAGAGTTCTGGATTAGGACAACTGCCAGCTAAAACTTCCTGGGCACAACTTTGGGCAACAGGTAAATCAGCAGGTATCGGATTTACGGTAGCCATTTTTATTGCAAAGTTAGCTTTCAGTGATCTAGAAATGCAGTCCTTGGCTATCATTTCTGTCTTGATCGCCTCGGTAGTCAGCGGGCTCATTTCCATCGCCATTTTCAGAATTTCCAAGCCTTCTCGTAGGTAAAAACCCATAAAGTTTCATATTCCCTCACAAAGGCTTGAAAAAAAGTTCAAAATTTTTACCCAAAACCCTTTCATTTGTCCATAGTGTTCCGGTATGAATACCTACTAGATGCGAGATCTGCCTGATCTGGCGCTAATGGGGAGGGTACGTGGATCAAAAAAAAGTTCAAGGAGCCGTCTATAAGGACGTCGCACTTGATTATTTCGATAAACGAGGTCTACAAAGAAATGCTGGTTTACTAGCACTTTGGGGACTAGGAGTTGCTGCAGTTATTTCTGGAGACTTCTCCGGTTGGAACTTCGGTATCGACTCAGCTGGTTGGGGCGGTCTGCTTATTGCAACTGTTCTAGTCATCGTGATGTATTACGCCATGCTTTTTAGCATTGGCGAAATGTCAGCAGCATTGCCTCACACTGGCGGCGCATATTCATTTGCTCGTTCAGCTATGGGACCTTGGGGTGGATTCATCACAGGTTTCGCTGAAACAATTGAATACGTAGCTACAACTGGTGTAATTGTATTTTTCTCTGCAAGTTATGCAGATGGAATTGTTGCTCAACTATTTGGTACCTCGCTACCAGTGTGGTTGTGGTGGATAATTCTTTATGCAATCTTCTTGCTTCTTAATATTTCTGGAGCAGAACTTTCATTCAAATTCGCAATTGTGGTCGCTGTTCTATCACTGATAGTGCTTGCAGTCTTTTCATTGATGGCAATCTTTAGCGGCAAATTCTCAGTTGACAATTTGTTTGATATTGCGCCAACTACAGGTAACTCAACTTTCTTGCCTAAAGGTGTTTGGGCAATTGTTGCTGCGATGCCATTTGCTATGTGGTTCTTCTTAGGTATTGAAGAATTACCATTAGCGGCTGAAGAAGCACACAATCCTGCTCGCGATATTCCTAAAGCTGGAATTTGGGGAATGGGCACACTTGTTATAACAGCATTATTAGTTTTGGTGCTAAACCCAGGTGTTGCAGGTGCTAGCAAAATGTCAACTTCTGGCGAACCACTACTAGATGGTTTCCGCGCGATTTTGCCTAATGCCGACATCGCAGCGTTGCTTGCAGCGTTTGCTTTGATCGGTCTGTTTGCATCACTACAAGGAATTATGTTTGCTTACGGTAGAAACATTTATTCATTGTCACGTGCTGGTTACTATCCAAAATCATTGTCACTAACTGGAAGTCGCAAAACTCCATATGTGGCATTAATCGTGGGTGCTGTTATTGGTTATGCCGCTCTATTGTGGGCACAATACGGTGGAGAAGCAGCCGGTGCAGTGGTATTAAACATTGCAGTATGGGGAGCAGTTATTGCTTACATGTTGCAAATGGTTTCTTACGTACTGTTGAAGAAAAACATGTCACATCTAAACCGCCCATATCTAAGCCCAGTTGGAAACGCTGGAGCTTGGGTTGCTGGTTTGTTGGCATTAGTAATCTTCATTGGTCAAGCACTAAACCCTGCTTATAGACAAGCAATCATCGCGATTGCAATTGTTTATGTGCTTGGTTTGTTGTACTTCGGTTTGTATGGTAGGAAGCGTTTAGTTCTATCACCTGAAGAAGCAGCAGCAGTTAAAGGTCACTTGTAAGAAATAATTAAAAGAGGGCCTACTCCTTATTGGGGGTAGGCCCTCTTTGATTTAAGTCCCCAATACCAAAGGGCTAGGATAAAGCAATGTCGTCTCCCTCACCAGGTTATGCAGTCACCCTCAGAGTTGAACTGCTTTCAAGCACCGATTCAACAGGTGCGCTAACGGCTGCGGTCTCAAATGTGGGTGCTTCATTGACGGCTTTAGATGTTGTGGAATCAACTCACGATTCAATCGTGGTCGACGTAACTTGTAACGCATCAGATGAAACTCATGCCAAAAAAATTACCGATGCAATCTCTGAGGTTTCAGGTGCGACGGTGCGCAAAGTTTCAGACCGAACATTTTTATTGCATCTCGGCGGCAAATTAGAAGTCCATTCAAAAGTTCCATTGAAGAATCGTGATGACCTATCTCGCGCCTACACCCCAGGTGTTGCCCGAATTTGTACTGCGATTGCAGAAGATCCAAGTAACGTCAGAAGATTAACCATTAAAAGAAACACTGTAGCCGTGGTCACCGATGGTTCAGCTGTTCTTGGTTTAGGTAATTTAGGTGCAGCAGCTGCCCTTCCTGTAATGGAAGGTAAAGCAGCACTTTTTAAAAGATTTGCAGATATTGATGCTTGGCCAGTTTGCATAGACTCACAAGACGTTGACGAAATTGTTAGGACCGTGCAATTGATTGCACCTGTGTATGGCGGAATTAATTTGGAAGATATTGCTGCTCCAAGATGTTTTGAAATAGAAGCAAGACTAAAAGAATTACTAGATATTCCGGTTTTTCATGATGATCAGCATGGAACTGCAATCGTGGTCTTAGCAGCCTTAATGAACTCATTAAGAGTGGTAGATAAAAAGATTGAAAATATTAAAGTTGTTATGACTGGGGCAGGAGCTGCTGGAACTGCGATTGCTCGTTTGCTAATTAGAAGTGGTCTAAAAAATCTAATTGTTTTTAATCAAAAAGGACCAATCACAAATTCTGACACCACAAATCCTTGGTTGGCGCAAAATACTAATAAAGATAATTTCCAAGGCACCCTTAATGAAGCCATGAAAGGGGCAGATGTGTTTGTGGGAGTAAGTGCTCCTGACTTATTGAAAGAAGCCGATGTAATAAATATGGCCGACAAAGCCATCGTTTTTGCCTTAGCTAATCCAAATCCTGAAATTGATCCCGCAATCGCAAGAAAATATGCCAGCGTTGTTGCAACTGGTAGAAGTGATTACCCAAATCAAATTAATAACGTTTTAGCGTTTCCTGGAATCTTTAGAGGTTTGCTTGATGCTCAAGCAACAACTGTTGATGATGAAACTTTAATCGCAGCAGCCCAAGCTATTGCTAATCGAGTTTCACCCGACCAGCTAAATGCCAGCTTCATTGTGCCAAGTGTTTTTGATCCAGGTGTAACTCCTGCTGTGGCACAAGCTGTAAAGGAAGTTATTCAGAATAGAAAATAAGACCTAAACAATTTTAGGTTGAGGATTTCCTGCCTGTTCGATTGCTTTTCTGATATCTACTTTTATCAACAATAATCCACCTATCACGAAAAACGCTAAGACTAATAAAACACTTGATCGATATGAGCCAGTAATACCAAAAGCTAAACCAAATGCTGCTGTGCCTAACCAGCTAGTTCCTCTTTCACTGATTTCGTAAAAAGAAAAATATTGTGCTTCACTTTTTCTAGGAATTACTTGTGAGTAAAGAGATCTAGATAATGCTTGGCTTCCTCCGAGTACGAAACCAATAGCAGCAGCAATTATTAGATAAGGGTTTTGCTGACCAGCAGGTAGGGCATAAGTAATCAAAACCATCACGCTCCACACAAACAATGTCACAAGTACTACTCTTTTGGTGCCAAAAGTTTGCGCCCATTTACCAAGCAGAATAGATCCTGCCAAAGCAGTTATCTGCACAATAATAATGGCAGTGACTAAAGTGATTTCAGAAAGTTTTAATTCTAAAATTGCAAATGTTCCTGAAATCGAAATTACTGTTTGAATACCATCGTTATAAAAGAGGTAGGCGATAAGAAATTTAATTGTTTCAGGATAATTCTTAGCATCTTTAATTGTTGACTTTAATTCCTTGAACCCAGCATTAAGTGCTTCTTTGCCAACTTTTCCTTGAGGTCTGTTTAATGGTTTTAAGCCCCGAACTGTTGCAATGGTAAATATTGCCCACCAAATACCTGCTGACATTAAACTTATGCGAACAGCTTCACCTTGAGTGACGCCAAAAGATTCATATCCTGCGTACAAAATAATGTTTAGAAGAAGTAATAACCCGCCACCGGCATAACCAGTAGCCCAACCTCTAGATGAAACAGCATCTCTTGAATCGGGTCTAGCAAGATCAGGTAAATAAGAATTTGCCACCACTATAGAAGAACCAAAAGCTAAGTTGGCAAGAATTAATAAGAATGCTCCTAAACCATAATTTCCATCTTTCACAAAATACAAAAACATAGTTGCAAACGAACCAATGTATGCAAATGTTGCTAAGAGACCATTTCTACTTTTGATTCGATCGGCTATCCCACCAATTATTGGCAAAATAAAAACTTGCAATAAAACTGATGCAGAAATTGCGTAAGGAAATAAAGATCCAGGTCGCATACTAATTCCTAAAACATAAATTAATCCTGAAGCATCTGCACCTTCTTCTGCAACTGAAGTTAGATATGGACCAATGAACAAACTAATAACAGTTGTTGAAAAAGCTGAGTTAGCCCAGTCATATAAATACCAACTTCTTCTTACTTTGGCACTGGTTAAAAAATCTGTGGTCATGAAATGACTTTATCTAATCGGTTAATAGTTAAACCTGATTTGGATTCAAGCGTGAACAGTATTTTGTGGCAACACGCCATTTGGATTATTTGTTCAAAGGTTAACTCGTGGTTAAGTATGTTTTAAGCCTTTGACCTGCATAAATGCCACTTCCGTCACTTCTGCAACACGCTGAACACGCCAAACATACCCGGTGATTGCAATTGTCAGATCAAAGTACTAATCTTGCACTACATCTTGTGGTGGAAGCGGCAGAAATGTCCATTAGTTGGGGTTAAACCCAAGTTATCCACAGAAGATTAGCCCATAAGACGAAGGCCATAAGCCAGTTATCCACAGGGTGAACACCACGGTTGTCCACACTTTAGAAAGCGAGTTGCGTCATGTTCTGTCCATTTTGCCGCTACTCAGACTCAAGAGTCGTGGATTCCAGGGCAACAGATGATGGCTCAGCAATTAGACGTCGTCGTCAATGTCCTGAATGTGATCGCAGGTTCACAACTCTTGAAGTAGCTACTTTGAGTGTGGTGAAACGAAGTGGTGTAATCGAACCATTTTCTAGAGCCAAGGTTGTTAATGGCTTAAGAAAAGCATGTCAAGGCCGACCTGTCACAGATGATGACTTGGCAGTCTTGGCACAGAAAGTAGAAGAAGCAGTACGCGCATCTGGTGCAGCAGCAATTGATTCTCATGAAGTAGGGCTAGCAACACTTGCCCCATTAAGAGAATTAGATGAAGTTGCTTATTTGCGTTTTGCAAGTGTGTATCGCTCTTATGAATCTCTAGAAGATTTCGAAGCAGAGATTTCATTATTGCGAACAGCTCGAGAACTCGGGGACGTCGCCGTCACTATTGCCACGGATCGTGACAAAAGTGTCGAGGACGGCTCAGAGAAGTAACAGCTTAAAGAAATTAAAACTACTAAAGAAAAAGGTGTGAAATGACAGACATGATGAGTGGTGGCTTCAAGTTAGGTCGCAAACAATCACGTGGCATAGCAATGCAACGCGTATTTACAACAGAAGGTATTCACCCCTACGACGCCGTCAAATGGGAACGTCGCGATGTTGTACAAAACAATTGGAAAACAGGCGAAGTTGTTTTCGAACAACCAGGCACAGAATTTCCTGACTTTTGGTCAGTGAATGCTTCAACTATTGTTACCACCAAATATTTCCGTGGAGCGGTAGGTCATGACAATCGTGAATGGTCATTAAAGCAATTAATTGATCGAGTGGTATTGACTTACACCAAAGCTGGAAAAGTTGGCGGATATTTTAGTACAGATAATGATTCCAAAGTTTTCGAAGAAGAATTAACCTACATGTTGTTACACCAGGTGTTCTCATTTAATTCACCTGTTTGGTTCAACGTTGGAACCACAGCACCACAACAGGTGAGTGCTTGCTTTATTTTGTCCGTGGAAGATTCAATTGATTCCATTCTTAACTGGTACAAAGAAGAAGGCGTAATTTTCAAAGGTGGATCAGGTGCTGGGGTAAATCTTTCCCGTATCCGTGGCTCACTTGAATTACTTTCATCAGGTGGAACAGCTTCAGGACCGGTCTCATTTATGAGAGGTGCAGATGCTTCTGCTGGCACAATCAAATCTGGTGGTGCAACAAGAAGAGCAGCCAAGATGGTTGTTTTGGATATTGATCATCCAGATGTTGAAGAATTTATTGATACTAAAGCTCGCGAAGAAGATAAAATTCGTGCTCTTCGTGACGCAGGTTTTGATATGGATCTTGGTGGCAAAGACATCATTTCTGTGCAATACCAAAATGCTAATAACTCAGTAAGAGTTTCAGATGATTTCATGAAAGCTTATGAAAACAATCAAGACTTTAACTTAACTGCAAGAGCAGATGGTCACACTGTAAAAACTATTAATGCTCGTTCACTTTTCAGAAAACTTTCTGAAGCAGCATGGGGTTGTGCAGATCCTGGTATTCAATACGACACCACAATCAATGATTGGCACACCAGTCCAGAAACAGGGCGTATTAATGCTTCTAACCCATGTTCTGAATACATGCATCTTGATAACTCAAGTTGCAACCTTGCATCTTTGAACTTAATGAAATTCTTAAAAGATGATGACACTTTCGATGCAGAAAAATTCAAGAAAACTGTTGAATTTGTAATTACTGCTATGGAAATCTCAATCTCCTTTGCAGATTTTCCAACCGAAGCAATTGGTCAAACCACAAGAGATTTCCGCCAACTAGGAATTGGT
Source organism: uncultured Actinomycetes bacterium (assembly GCA_937896305.1). GTDB lineage: Bacteria > Actinomycetota > Actinomycetes > S36-B12 > UBA5976 > ATZT02. Next base: position 3,317 of record CALBND010000177.1, on the reverse strand, counting down.
TACGCAAACCTAGGTGCTTTGTTAATGGCACTTGGACTTGCTTATGACTCAGATGCCGGTAGAGCATTAGCTGGTGCAATTACTTCATTGATGACTGGAACTTCTTATAAGAGAAGTGCTGAATTATCTGCAGTAGTTGGACCCTACGTAGGTTATGCCCGCAACTCAGATGCTCACAAAAGAGTTATTCGCAAACACGCAGCAGCAAATGATGCTGTGAAAATTGATAGCGAACTAGATCGTTCAGTTCATCAATTAGCAACACAAGTTTGGCAAGATGCCATCAAACTTGGTGATGAATACGGTTACCGCAACGCACAAGCAAGTGTGTTAGCTCCAACCGGAACTATTGGATTGATGATGGATTGCGATACCACCGGGATCGAACCAGATCTAGCACTAGTTAAATTCAAAAAACTTGTTGGTGGCGGTTCAATGCAAATCGTTAACCAAACAATTCCAAGAGCTCTTCGTCGCCTTGGCTACACCGAGGAAACAGTTGAAGCAATCGTTGAATACATTGGCGAAAACGGAAACGTAATCGATGCACCAGGATTAAAACCTGAACATTATTCAGTGTTTGATTGCGCAATGGGTGTTAGATCAATTAGCCCAATGGGTCACGTCCGAATGATGGCTGCAGCGCAACCATTCTTATCTGGTGCGATTTCTAAAACCGTAAACATGCCTTCAACTGCCACAGTTGAAGAAGTTGAAGATGTTTACTACCAAGGCTGGAAGCAAGGCTTAAAAGCTCTTGCTATCTATCGCGACAATTGCAAAGTTGGTCAACCATTAAGTGATGCTAGAAGTAAAGAAGAGTCATCTTCAACTCCAGTTTCATTAGAAGGAAAACCAGCAAGACAACGTCTACCAAAATCACGTCACTCACTAACTACCTCATTTGCAGTAGCTGGGGCAGAAGGTTACATGACAACATCTTCATACCCAGATGGAAAATTGGGTGAAATATTCTTGAAGATGAGCAAGCAAGGTTCAACCTTGGCTGGCATCATGGATGCATTCTCAATTGCAGTATCAATTGGTTTGCAATACGGTGTGCCTTTGGAACAATACGTTCAAAAATTCACCAACATGCGATTTGAACCATCAGGCATGACAGATGATGAAGATATTCGCATCGCCCAATCCATCATGGATTACATCTTTAGAAGATTAGCTCTTGATTATCTTCCAGAAGATCACAGAAGCGCACTAGGAATCTTTACAGCCGAAGAAAGAAAAAATGCTGTTAACGAATCTTATGGCACACCTGAATTAGAAGCTGTTGCCCAAGATTTTATTCCAGCAGCAACTTTGCCAGTGGTGGGAAGAAATTCAGCACCAGCTAGATCTTCCATGGAAGTTCTTGAAGAACTAACTGGTTTAAAATCAGATGCACCACTTTGTATGACTTGTGGTGTGAAAATGAGAATGGCTGGATCCTGTTTCGTCTGCGAAGGTTGCGGAAACACCAGCGGTTGTTCATAAACAAAAATAATAAAAAAAGGGCTGGGCATATTTGCTCAGCCCTTTTTTTATGTCCACTAGACTAGGAAAATATGGGCGCAATCGAAGTTAACGGCATCGCCTACCGACTACCCACCGGACGACTTTTATTCGATGATGTTTCATTTCGAGTCGGTGAAGGATTAACTGCAGCACTAGTTGGGGATAACGGTGCTGGTAAATCAACTTTATTTCGAATCATTACCGGAGTTTTAAATCCTGATGAAGGTTCAACTTCAATAACTGGTGGCCTTGGGGTCATGCCCCAGCTTTTGACTGGTGCTGCAAAAAATGTAGACGAAAATGACACAGCATTAAGTGCTTTGGGTTTAAATGCCACAGTTGCAGATGCCTTGAAAGTTGTTTCCCCTAAAAGAGTGCAAGAAGCAATTAAAAATGTTGAAGCATGCGAATTGGCCATGATGGAAGATGAAAGTGAAGATTTGCAAATGAAATATGCCCACGCGTTAGCAGAATATGCCGATGCTGGGGGATATGACAATGAGATTTTGTGGGATGTGTGCTGCCAGGCTGCATTAAAGATGGATTTTGAGAAATGTAAATTTCGAGAATTAAAAACATTATCTGGGGGACAAGCCAAAAGATTAATTTTAGAAGCATTATTAAGAGGACCAGATCAAGTGTTATTACTTGATGAACCAGATAACTATCTAGATGTTCCAGCTAAAAATTGGTTAGAAGAGCAATTAAAAGAATCAAGTAAAACAATTTTACTCATCAGCCATGATCGAACACTTCTCACAAGAGCAGCTGATCGAATAATCACAATCGAAGGTGGCACATCTTGGGTGCACGGTAAAGGCTTTGGCACCTATTACGAAGCCAGACAAGAAAGACATGAAAGATTAGGTGAATTATTAAAACGTTGGGAAGAAGAACATCAAAGACTTAAAGACTTAGTTCAAACTTTGCACATGCAAACAAAATCAAGTCCAGCCATGGCTTCAAAATATCGTGCTATGCAAACTAGGTTAAAAAGATTTGAAGAAGCAGGAGCTCCTCAAGCGCCACCGCCACCACAAAGATTAAAGATGAAACTTAAAGGCGGAAGAACTGCTGTTCGAGCAATAGTTTGTAAGAATTTAACTTTGACAGGTTTAACAAATCCGTTTGATATGGAACTTTTTTATGGTGAACGAGTTGCCTTGCTTGGTGGTAATGGAACAGGAAAATCACATCTTCTCCGACTTCTGGGAGGAGATGAAACAGTTAAATTTAGCGGTGATTGGAAATTAGGTTCACGAGTTGTTCCTGGTTGGTTTGCCCAAACTCATGATCATCCTGAGTGGAGTCGAAAAACTTTAACAGAAATTTTGTGGGAAGAAAAATCTTTACAAATAGGAGTAGCAGTTGGAACCTTATCTAGATATGGCCTAGGTGCTCAGTCAGATCAACTATTTTTAACACTTTCAGGTGGTCAACAGGCAAGATTTCAAATTTGCTTACTAGAGCTTTCTGGGGCAACTTTTCTTCTTCTTGATGAACCAACAGATAACTTGGACATCACCAGCAGTGAAGCACTCGAGGCAGCCCTGGATGTATTTGATGGCACGGTGCTAACAGTTACTCACGATAGATGGTTTGTGCAGAATTTTGACCGATTTTTTCTTTTAGACAAAGAAGGCGATGTTAAGGAAGTTACCGAGCCAATTTGGACTTAGAATAAAGAAATAGAACCAGGAGCAAAATGCATAACAATGGCGTTAGTGCACTCGATGAAGTTAATTCTTATGTATATCGTGCAGGTGAATTACTTAATTTATCTAAAGATTTTATTTTAAAATTTG
>CALBND010000176.1 GCA_937896305.1 uncultured Actinomycetes bacterium | reverse complement strand
GCCGAAATGATTGAAAAACTTGCTGATGTTGATGATTCAATCATGGAATTATTCATGGAAGAAAAAGAACCAAGTAAAGAACAAATTATTGCAGCAATCCGTAAAGGCACAGTGAACTTTAAGGTAGTTCCAGTAATCATGGGTTCAGCTTTCAAAAACAAAGGTGTGCAACAAATGTTGGATGCAGTTGTTAGATACCTACCAAGCCCATTAGATGTTGGCGCTATTAAAGGTTTCAAACAAGGTGATGCTTCAGTTGAATTAGATCGCGCTCCATCTGAAGATGAACCATTCTCTGCACTTGCTTTCAAAATTATGAGTGATCCTCATCTTGGAAAACTTACCTACATTCGTATTTATTCTGGAAAACTTGAACCAGGAACGTCTGTTCTTAACTCAACAAAAGATCGTAAAGAAAGAATCGGCAAGATTTATCAAATGCATGCCAACAAACGTGAAGAAAGAGATCAAGCAACTGCAGGTTTAATTGTTGCGGTTATGGGATTAAAAGACACCACCACTGGAGATACTTTGTGTGATTCAGATAAACCAGTTGTACTTGAATCAATGGACTTTCCAGATCCAGTTATTCACGTGGCTATTGAACCTAAAACTAAAAATGACCAAGATAAATTGGCAACTGCTATTCAAAGACTTGCTGAAGAAGATCCAACATTCCATGTTCGTGGCGATGAAGAAACAGGCCAAACCATCATCGGCGGTATGGGGGAACTTCATTTGGAAGTTTTGGTTGATCGCATGAAACGCGAATTCAAAGTTGAAGCAAATGTTGGTAAACCACAAGTTGCTTATCGTGAAACAATCACTAAAAAAATTGAAAAAGTTGACTACACACACAAGAAGCAATCTGGTGGTGCAGGACAGTTTGCTCGCGTAATTATTGATATTGAACCAAACACCTCAGAAGGTGGCGGTTATGAATTTGTTAATAAAGTAACTGGTGGACGTATCCCTCGCGAATACATCCCATCTGTTGATGACGGTGCCCAAGAAGCCATGGTTAACGGTGTACTTGCTGGTTATCAAATGGTTGACATCAAAGTTACCTTGCAAGATGGCGCATACCACGATGTTGACTCTTCAGAATTAGCTTTCAAAATTGCAGGATCTATGGTGTTTAAAGAAGCAGCACGTAAAGCAAACCCAGTTTTGTTAGAACCAATGATGGATGTTGAAGTAGTAACACCTGAAGATTTCATGGGTGATGTAATCGGAGATTTGAATTCACGTCGTGGCCAAATTCAAGCTATGGACGAAAGAGCTGGAGCCCGTGTGGTTAAAGCTTTAGTTCCATTAAGTGAAATGTTTGGTTATGTAGGTGACTTGCGTTCTAAAACACAAGGACGAGCAAGTTACACAATGCAATTTCATTCTTACGCGCAAGTACCAGAAGCAGTTTCGAAAGAAATTGTGGCAAAGGTACGAGGCGAGTAAGAAAGAAAGCTAGATCCGTGCTTTTAGCAAACTGCTGAAAGTCGGAATAAAAAAACGCAGGTCAAAGGAGAAGCAAAGTGGCAAAGGCCAAATTCGAGCGGACAAAACCGCACGTAAATATCGGCACCATCGGCCACATCGACCACGGCAAAACCACATTGACCGCGGCGATAACCAAGGTGCTACACGACAAATATCCGGATGTAAATCCATTTACTCCGTTCGACCAAATTGACAAGGCTCCTGAAGAGCGTCAACGCGGTATCACCATTTCGATTGCACACGTCGAATACCAAACCGAAGCTCGTCATTACGCACACGTTGACTGTCCAGGTCACGCTGACTACATCAAAAACATGATCACTGGTGCAGCTCAAATGGATGGCGCAATTCTTGTTGTTGCAGGAACTGACGGACCAATGCCACAAACAAAAGAACACGTTTTGTTGGCACGTCAAGTTGGTGTTCCTTCAATCGTTGTTGCACTAAACAAGTGCGATACAGCAGATCCAGATTTGCTAGAACTTGTTGAAGAAGAAATTAGAGAACTTCTAACCAAGTATGAATTCCCAGGCAAAGACACTCCAATCGTTCGCGTTTCAGCGCTGAAAGCTTTGGAAGGCGACGCCAAGTGGGGCGAATCAATCATGGAATTAATGACTGCAGTTGACACATTTATTCCAACTCCAGTTCGTGAAATCGAGAAGCCATTCTTGATGCCAGTTGAAGATGTTTTCACAATCACAGGTCGTGGAACAGTTATCACTGGTCGTATCGAACGCGGAATTGTAAAAGTTAACGAAGAAGTTGAAATCGTGGGCATTCGTCCCGATGCTCAAAAATCTATCGTTACTGGAATCGAAATGTTCCGTAAACTTCTTGACGAAGGTCAAGCTGGGGAAAACGTTGGTTTGTTACTTCGTGGAACCAAGCGTGAAGATGTTGAACGCGGTATGTGCGTTGTTAAACCAGGTACCTCAACACCTCACACAAATTTCGAAGCTCAAGTTTATATTTTGAGCAAAGACGAAGGTGGACGTCACACTCCATTCTTCAATAACTACCGTCCACAGTTCTACTTCCGTACAACTGACGTGACTGGTGTTTGCGAATTGCCAAACGGTGTCGAAATGGTTATGCCAGGAGACAACACTGAAATGAAGATCGAGTTAATTCAACCGATCGCCATGGAAGACGGTCTTCGCTTCGCAATCCGCGAAGGTGGACGCACTGTTGGTGCAGG
>CALBND010000175.1 GCA_937896305.1 uncultured Actinomycetes bacterium | reverse complement strand
TATGCAAGTATTGCAGGAATTGTCCCCAGCACTCCCGCAGATTTTGCCAAGTTAGAAGTTGGCGATGTAATTCAATCCATTGATGGCACCTCTACAGTTAATAAATCTTTGAGTGAAATTTCAACTTTATTAACTGGATTAAGTGGCACCAAAACTTCGTTGGTTGTTCAAAGAGGTAGTGAACTCTTAACTTTTAAATTAACAAGACAAGAATTAAATATTAATCCAGTTGATTCTAAAACACTCAGCAATGGAGTTATAGTTTTCAAAATTAATGAATTTTCTAGAGGTACTGCTCGACTATTGAGGGCAAGCTTAGCTGCTGATCCTTCAGAAAGGGTCGGAATAGTTTTAGATTTAAGAGGAAATCCTGGTGGACTTTTAGTTGAAGCAGTTGATGTAGCAAGTGCATTTTTAAGTGGCGGTGAAATTGTTGAATTTTATAAATCAGGTGGAGAAAAAGAAACATTTAATGCTCAAGGAAACGGTGACACCAAAACGCCAATTGTTGTATTAGTTGATAGTGGAACAGCTTCAGCCGCTGAGATATTAACTGCAGCTCTGCAGGAAAGAAATAGAGCAATCATTATAGGAAACAAAACTTTTGGCAAAGGAACGGTTCAAAATACAACCAAGTTGTCAGATGGTTCGGCGATTGAGTTAACGACTGGTTACTACGTGACCCCAAGTGGTAAAAGAATTGATGGAGAGGGAATTGAACCCGATATTTTGGTTGAAAGTACTGCTGGTCCAGATTTAGCTGAAGAAAAAGCATTACAAGTAATTCAAGGATTAATTGCAAGTGCTGGAACGTGGAATTAGTAATGAAGGAAAAAGGAAAAAAAATTGTTGCCCAAAACAAAAAGGCACGCCATGATTATGCCATTTCTGATGTAATTGAGGCAGGAATCGTTTTAGTAGGAACTGAAGTCAAATCACTTCGCCAAGGTAGAGCAAGCTTGGTTGATGGTTTCGCACAACTTAAAAATGGCGAAATTTGGTTACATAACATTCACATTCCTGAATACGATGCTGGCACTTGGACAAACCATGAACCAAGGCGAGTTAGAAAATTGCTCGTTCATAAACAAGAAATTCAAAAATTAACAAAAGAACTAAGTAATTCTGGTAGTACTTTGGTTCCTTTAAGTATTTACTTCAAAGACGGTAAAGCCAAAGTCGAAATAGCTGTAGGTAAGGGAAGAAAAGAATACGATAAACGCCAAGCATTGAAGGAAAAGGCAGATAAGCGCGAAGTAGCCAAATCTATCGGTCGCCGATCCAAGGGTGTAGAATAAAGAGTTCGCAGTAGAAATACTGTTTACAACTCAATAGGGGGGTGAACGGTTTCGACAACAGCGAATCGCGTTAGAAGAAGCGGGCCGAGGTTCAAGACAGAACTCGTAAACCATGTCTTGAAAAAACAAGTGCAAATAAAACTCGCACTGACTTTGCTCTAGCTGCTTAATTGTAGCTAAGCCATAAAGTCCGTCAGCTCAGAAATTCCTTCGATCTGAGATCTGGCGTCGAAAGAGGGATCACCATTTAGTCGGGTTACGAGATTAAATGGAAAATTAAACAGTAACTTTGACCGTGTTGCTAGCAAGGCCACGAGGAACTAGCAGGTCAAGAACACGTAACTGTGGATGCGCCCGGAGAAGAGCTAGTACGACGTTGATGGACGCGGGTTCAAATCCCGCCACCTCCACGAAACTAAATAGTGCTCACAGACCAAGGTTTGTGAGCACTATTACTTTTTGTCCACATTTTGGTCGCCCCATCTGTAACCTTGTGTCACAAGTGCCGTAGGCTCACAAGTGGTTGCAAGTTAATGATTTATGCAAGGTGTCCTAGATGCCGCGCAAGTCAGCGGCGAACACCCCGTGAAGGCAAAAGCATTGAGCGGTACATCAACACAAGCAGGAGAAATATATATGCCACAAGGCAGCGTCAAATGGTTTAACTCAGAAAAGGGCTTTGGATTCTTAGCTCCAGATGGAGGCGGACCAGACGTGTTCGTGCATTACTCAGCAATTCAATCTGATGGTTATCGTTCATTGAACGAAGAACAAAGAGTTGAATTCGATATCACCGAAGGCCAAAAAGGTCCACAAGCAGCAAACGTGCGACCTCTCTAGACCAAGGACTTCAATAAAAAAAACCCCGTCAAGAAATTGACGGGGTTTTTACTTTTATAAAAACTTAACTTAAAGTTTCAACTAGTAATGCTTTTATCGAATGCATTCGATTTTCAGCTTGATCAAAAACAATTGAATTTTCAGAAGTAAATACTTCTTCACTAACTTCTGCACCTTTTAAACCATAGTTTTCAAGTATTTTTTTACCAATTTTTGTATTCGTGTCATGATAGGCAGGCAAGCAATGCATAAATTTTGTTTCACTTTTACCTGTTGCGTTCATAACTTCTCTAGTAACTCTGTATGGTTTTAACAAATTTATTCGTTCATCCCACACGTGCTCTGGCTCTCCCATCGAAACCCAAACATCTGTGTGAATGAAGTCTGCACCATACACGCCTTCTTCAATATTTTCTGTGATGCTGATTCTGGCTCCAGATTTAGTAGCTAAATCTTGTGCTAATTCCTGTACGTAAGTATTAGGGGCTAATGAAGCAGGAGCGATAAGTCTTACATCCATACCAAGAATGGCAGCGGTGACTAGAAATGAATTCCCCATATTATTTCGGGCATCGCCTAAATAAGCAAAAGTTATTTCTGAAATATCTTTTTGACTATGTTCCTGCATGGTCATGACATCTGCCAACATTTGAGTTGGATGCCAAAGATCTGTTAATCCGTTGTAAACGGGCACACTAGCAAATTCTGCTAGTTCTTCAACAACGTTTTGACCAAATCCTCGATATTGGATGGCGTCAAACATTCGACTCAATACTTGGGCAGTATCGGCAATGGATTCTTTGTGGCCTATTTGCGATAAGGAGGAATCAAAGAAAGTTGTGTGGGCACCTTGATCATGTGCTGCAACATCAAAAGCAGCTCTAGTTCTTGTGGAAGTTTTCTCAAAAATCAGTGCAATATTTTTGCCTTTTAGGTGCTGTTTTTCATCATCACGACGCTTTTGCTTTTTGAGTTTTCTGGCTCGCTCAATTAAGTGAATTAATTCTTCAGCGGTGAAATCAATTTCCTTGAGGAAATCTCTACCTGTTAACTTCATTTCTTTCTAACCCTTTTCTAGAAAAACACTCAAAATGGGACTGAATTGATAACTCTAGCGAAGGCTTCTGCCAGAATCAGAATGTGACTACTCCTCTAGACAACCCAGATTCATTAGGCGACACCTTGCTGGATGAAAAAACCTCAGAATCAATCAATGATGGGGATCATGAAAAATTTGCACATTATGTTGACAAAGACAAGATTGTAGAAAGTGCTGTCACAGGTAAACCAGTAATTGCACTTTGTGGCAAAGTTTGGGTCCCAGGAAGAGATCCATCAAAGTTCCCAATCTGTCCAGACTGTCAAAAAATTTATGAATCATTTAAGCAATAGGTAAATAAATGTCAATTGCTCCACTCTCAATTAAAGACACAGCTCTAATTGAAGAAACTCAAAAACCATGGGTTTGCATTGTTTGGAATGACCCAATTAATTTAATGCATTATGTAACGCATGTGTTTATGACTTATTTCAAATATTCGAAGGAAAAAGCAGAAAAGCTAATGTTACAAGTCCACAATGATGGAAAATCTGTAGTCAGTTCTGGCTCCAGAGAAGAAATGGAACGAGATGTGAATGCACTACATTCTTATGGATTATGGGCAACACTGGAAAAGGATAAATAGATTTGGATCAGCGAGGATTTAAAAAACAGTCAAGTGGAGAAATCTCATTTGCAATAGAACCATTAGAAATTGCCTTATTAACATCCATGATTGAACAAATTATTACTTTGCTAAAACCTGCACCCAATGGCAAAGATGTTGACCCCTTGGCCCAGTTAGTAGGTATCGAAGAAAAAATTCAAAAACCAGATGACGAAGTAATTTTGAGATTATTGCCCGATGCCTATCAAGACGATGAAGCCGCAGCTAACGAATACCGGAGATTTACCGAAAGAACACTTCGAGAATTAAAATCTGACAGAGCCCAATTTGTTTTAGAAAATTTACCTGAACCCGATCAAATAAAAAGTATTAAAACTAAAGATTTTGAGTCTTGGTTAACCGTTCTAAATGATGTGCGACTGGCTTTGGGGACTCGGGTTGGAATTGAAGAGACAACAGATGAAGAAGAAATAACAGGGGATGAGGACCTAGATCACGCTAAAGATATTTACGCTTGGCTCACTTGGTTACAATCA
>CALBND010000174.1 GCA_937896305.1 uncultured Actinomycetes bacterium | reverse complement strand
AATTGAAACAGGATTATTTAAATCTTGTTATTTCTAAAGGATCTATCTGTGTTGATGGAGTTTCCCTGACAATAAGTGATATCTCAAATGATATTGAACCATTTTGGTTTGAGGTTTCTCTGATACCAGCTACTTTAGAAAAAACCACTTTAAAAAGTTTAAAAATAGGCGATGTAGTCAATATAGAATTTGATCAAGTAGGCAAATATATCGCCCAAAATATACGGTTACAAAATGTCTAATAACGATATTGTTTTTGATTCCATCGAATCGGCTATCGAGGATTTTCGTAACGGTAAAGGGTTGATTGTTGTTGATGATGAAGACAGGGAAAACGAGGGAGATTTGATTTTACCTGGCGAATTAATCACCCAAGATTTAATGTCATTTATGATTAAACACACTTCGGGAGTCGTTTGTGTACCAATGTCTGGAGAAGATTTGGATCGCTTGAAATTACCTCCCATGACTGCGATAAATGAAGATAAAAAATTAACGGCATACACAGTTTCGACAGACGCTGCAGATGGAATCACGACCGGAATTTCGGCAAAAGATCGAACTAAAACTGTTCAGGTTTTAACAAATCCAAAATCGGCATCGAAAGATATAACAAAACCGGGACACGTATTTCCTTTAAGAGCAGCAGATGGTGGAGTTTTGCAACGTGCAGGACATACCGAAGCGGGGGTAGATCTAGCTGTTATGGCCGGATTAAGACCTGTCGCGGTAATTTGTGAATTGGTAGAAGAAAACGGTGATATCAAGAAGTATGAGTCAAGTTATCGTTTTGCGAAAGAACATAATCTAAAATTTATTTCAATCGCAGATATAATTTCTTACCGAAGAAAACACGAAAAACAAGTAGAACTTATATCTTCCAGTGAGCTTCCAACCAAATTCGGCAATTTTAAGGCTTTTGGATACCAATCTAATGTTGATAAGACTTCACATATTGCACTTGTTGCAGGTGAAATTGGTGATGGAGAGAATGTTTTAGTTAGAGTGCATTCAGAATGTTTGACTGGTGATGCCTTTGGTTCTTTGCGTTGTGATTGCGGGGAGCAACTACAACATTCTTTACAAATAATTGCTAATGAAGGAAGAGGGATTGTTCTTTATGTGAGGGGGCATGAAGGAAGAAGTATCGGACTCCTAAATAAGATTGCTGCATACAATTTACAAGATAAAGGTCGTGACACAATTCAAGCTAATATTGAACTAGGTTTACCAGCTGATGCCAGAGATTATGGAACAGGTGCACAGATCTTGGTTGATCTAGGTGTTAAGACGATGAGACTTCTTACTAATAATCCAGCCAAACGTGCAGGGTTAGAAGGATATGGTTTGAAAATAGTTGAACGAGTACCACTTGTAATGCAAGCAAACAGTAATAACGAAAATTATTTATCAGCTAAAAAAGATAAAATGGGTCATCAACTACCTGATGATTCGATAAGGGCACCCCGATGACAATTAAAGGCGCACCAAAAGAACAAATATTCAAAGTGAAAAAGAGTACAAAAATAGCTGTGATAACAGCAAACTGGAATGCAGAAATAACACAACAAATGAAATCTGAATCAATAAAAGTATTAGAAGAACATGGTTTAAAACCAGTGTCAATTGAAGTGTCAGGCTCTTTTGAATTGATTTCGGCAACAAAAAATGCTTTTGATAAGAAATTTGATGCAGTTGTTGCTTTAGGCGTTGTAGTAAAAGGTGACACTCCACATTTCGATTATGTATGTATGGGTGTAACAAATGGAATTGCTCAAATTGCTGCCGTGACGGGTAAGCCCATTGGTTTTGGTGTTTTAACTTGTGACACAGAAAAACAGGCCCACGAACGAGCAGGTTTCAGCGATTCAATTGAAAATAAGGGAAGAGACTCTGCTCTGGCGGTTTTACAGAGTTTGATGAGTCATAAAAAGCTAGGTTAAATCAAGTCGATATTTTGCTTTGGGTTATTCTTAAGTTTCAAGACGTGAGGTGAAATGAAAACTTTTGAAGAACTATGGCTAGAGCTAGAACACAAGACAAAAAGCGATGACGCTACCTCAGGAACAAACAAACATGTTAAATCAGGTATTCATGAAGTTGGAAAAAAAGTAGTTGAAGAAGCAGCTGAAGCCTGGATGGCATGCGAACATGAAAATAAGGAACGTGCAGCTGAAGAAATATCACAGTTAATTTATCAAACACAATGCTTGATGTTGGCTGCAGAATTAAAGCTAGAAGATATATACAGGAAACTATAATGTTAAAAATTGCGATTCCTAATAAGGGTCAACTTGCAGAACCGACCCAAAAACTATTACGCGAAGCAGGCTTTTTAAAGAGTCATCATCCCAGAGATTTAGTAGTGAGTGATCCTGAAAACGATGTCGAATTTTTCTTTCTTCGTCCAAGGGATGTAGCCACATATGTAGGCGCTGGGACACTTGATTTTGGAATAACCGGTCAAGATTTACTGATTGATTCAAAATCAGAAGCATTAGAAATAACAAAATTAGGCTTTAGTAATTCGTCTTTTTGTCTGGCAATTCCAGGTGAAAGTAAATTTTTAGAAATAAAACAATTGAATAATTTGAGAATTGCTACTAGTTATCCCAACATATTAGATAAATGGTTGGCAGAAAATAATCTGCAGGCAAAAATAGTTGAACTAGATGGGGCAGTAGAA
>CALBND010000173.1 GCA_937896305.1 uncultured Actinomycetes bacterium | reverse complement strand
TTATATAGCCTGTGATCCAGCAGCCCTAGCTCGTGATGTGTTGATTGCTAAAAACCTTGGCTGGAAACTAACTCGAGTAGCAGGCTTTGACTTGTTTCCCATGACTCATCATTTGGAGTCGGTGGCAGTTTTAGTCCGTGACTAATTCCAGGCTTTCTGTGTCCTGATAGTGTTGGCCTTGCACGAATTAGATAAATATCTCAGGAGAATGAAAATTTAAATGGGCTCAGTTAACACTTTTGGCACTAAGCAAGAACTTGAATTTAATGGTCGTAAGAGTGAATTATTCGCACTCTCAAAAGTCAAAGGTGCAGATTCACTTCCATTTAGCTTAAAAATATTATTAGAAAATTTACTTCGACATGAAGATGGCTTAAACATTACAAAAGAGCACATTGAAGCTTTAGCTAATTGGGATGAAAAAGCAGAACCAAGTATTGAAATTCCATACACACCCGCAAGAGTGATCATGCAAGATTTCACAGGTGTTCCAGCAATTGTTGATTTAGCAACAATGCGTGAAGCAATGATTGAATTAGGTGGAGATCCTCAAAAAGTTAATCCACTAGCCCCAGCTGAATTAGTAATTGATCATTCAGTAGTAGCTGATGCTTTTGGAAGTTTAGGTGCATTCAAAATAAATGTTGATCTGGAATATGAAAGAAATGAAGAAAGATACCAATTCCTACGTTGGGGTCAAGGTGCTTTCTCTGAATTTAAAGTCGTGCCACCTGGAACAGGAATTGTGCATCAAGTAAATATTGAAAACCTTGCCCGTGTGGTATTTGAAAGAGATGGAATGGTTTACCCAGATACTTTGGTTGGAACTGATTCTCACACCACAATGGTTAATGGTTTAGGTGTGCTTGGTTGGGGAGTAGGTGGCATCGAAGCCGAAGCAGCGATGTTAGGTCAACCAGTCAGCATGCTGATCCCGAAAGTTGTGGGATTTAAATTAACGGGTTCACTAAAAGAAGGTGTTACTGCAACTGATTTAGTTTTAACTATCACTGAATTATTAAGAAAACATGGTGTGGTTGGAAAATTCGTAGAATTCTATGGCCAAGGCTGCGCAGCTGTGCCTTTAGCAAACAGAGCAACCATTGGAAATATGAGTCCTGAATATGGATCAACTGTGGCAATATTTCCAATTGATAATCAAACAATTGAATATTTGAAATTCACAGGTAGAAGTGATGATCAACTAGCCCTGGTTGAAACTTATGCCAAAGCACAAGGATTATGGCTAGATCCAAATCATGTGCCACGATTTAGTGAAAGTTTGGAATTAGAATTATCAACAATTGAACCAAGCATTGCCGGACCAAAACGACCTCAAGATCGTGTGGCTTTAAAAAATGCCAAAGAAAATTTCCAAAAAGTATTGCCTACTTATACCGCTAATCCTGAAATAGAAATTGAAGTAAAAGTTGATGGCGAATCAATGACTCTAAAACATGGAGCAGTAGTAATTGCAGCAATTACCTCTTGCACGAATACTTCTAATCCAGAAGTCATGATTGGTGCCGGATTGTTAGCTAAAAAAGCTGTGGAACTTGGATTAAGTAGAGCACCTTGGGTGAAAACAACTCTGGCCCCAGGCTCTCAAGTTGTGACTGACTATTTAAATAAAGCTGGTTTAACAAATTATTTAAATAAATTAGGTTTTGATCTAGTTGGTTATGGTTGCACAACTTGTATTGGAAATAGTGGACCTTTGCAAGAACCAATTAGTACTGGAATCAACAAGGCTGACTTAGCTGCTGTAGCTGTGTTGAGTGGAAATAGAAATTTTGAAGGAAGAATTAATCCAGATGTAAAAATGAACTACTTAGCCTCACCACCCTTGGTTGTGGCTTACGCCATTGCTGGAACCATGAATATAGATCTTAATAATGATGCTTTAGGAATTGGCAATGATGGCAAGGAAGTCTTCTTGAAAGATATTTGGCCACAAGAATCAGAAATCCAAGCAACTATTAGATCTTCTATTGATTCAGAAATGTTCACGAAAAGATATGCAGATGTTTTCAAAGGTGATGACAAATGGCAAAAACTTGCAACCCCTACCGGTAACACATTTACTTGGAACGCTAAAAGTACTTATGTTAGAAAACCACCTTATTTTGAAAACATGCCAAAAACGCCAGGAAAAATTTCAAATATTACTGGAGCCAGAGTTTTAGCGTGGTTAGGTGATTCTGTAACAACAGATCACATTTCTCCCGCAGGAAGTATTAAAGCAGATTCACCTGCCGGAATATATTTAACTGAAAACGGAATTGCTAAAAATGATTTCAATTCTTATGGCTCTCGCCGTGGAAATCATGAAGTAATGATCAGAGGAACATTTGCCAATATTCGATTAAGAAATAAATTAGTTGCTGGGGTAGAGGGTGGGTTCACTTTCAACTTTAAGAAAAATGCTCAAGACACTATTTATGATGCCAGTGTTGATTATTTAGCAGATAACACTCCATTAATCATTTTTGCAGGAACTGAATATGGTTCCGGTTCTTCAAGAGATTGGGCTGCCAAAGGAACTGCGCTACTTGGAGTAAAAGCTGTGATTGCAGAATCCTATGAACGAATTCATCGAAGCAATTTAGTTGGAATGGGTGTTTTACCTTTGCAATTTAACGATGGACAAAATGCTGAAAGCCTTGGTTTAACTGGATCAGAAACATTTAGTATCACAGGAATTGAAGAATTAAATAATGGTTCTATTCCCAAAAATGTAGAAGTTGTTGCTATAAGTGAAAAAAGTGAAATTAAATTTAATGCCAAATTAAGAATTGATACACCAGGAGAAGCAGAATATTTTCGTCACGGTGGAATTTTACCTTACGTGTTAAGACAATTAGCTAACTAGAAAAAAATGACTAGAAAATTAGTTGCAGGAGTTGACTCCTCAACCCAATCTGTAAAAATTGTTGTTAAAGATAGTGAGACTGGTGAACTAGTCAGAGAAGCCAGAGCACCTCATCCAGATGGAACCGAAGTTTCACCAAGTAAATGGTGGCAAGCATTTAGTAGTGCCTCCGATGGATTATTAGAAGATGTTTCAGCTATTGCAATTGGTGGGCAACAACATGGCATGGTGGTAATTGATGAAAATAAAGAAGTAGTTCGAGATGCCCTTTTATGGAATGACACCAGATCAGCAGATGCGGCAACTGAATTAGTTAATGAATTAGGTGGAGCTCAACTTTGGGCAGATGCTATTGGATCTGTGCCAGTTGCATCCTTCACAATCACTAAACTTCGTTGGTTAGCAAATAAAGAACCCGCAAATGCTGCAAAAGTTAATGGCGTAATGCTTCCTCATGATTGGTTAACATGGCAATTACTAGGAACCGATAAAGAATTTGTTACCGATCGAGGTGATGCTTCAGGAACTGGATACTGGTCACCATTTACTAATGAATATAGAAAAGATTTATTGAAACTAGCTTTTGGAAAAGAAATAACTGTGCCAAGAGTTGCTAAGCCAAATGAAATAGTTGGTGAAACTAAATCAGGCATGCTGGTTGCTCCAGGAACTGGTGACAATATGGCAGCAGCCCTAGGACTCAATGCCACACCTGGAGACATTGTGATCTCACTTGGAACTTCAGGTACCGCATACACAGTTGCCAGCAAACCCACAAATGATGCCAGTGGAATTATTGCAGGATTTGCTGATGCCACCGGTAACTATTTACCTTTAGCTTGCACACTTAATGCAGCTAGAGTTATTAATGCTGGAGCCACCACTTTAAATGTTTCACTAGATGATTTTGCACAATTAGCACTAAGTGCCAAACCTGGTGCAGAAGGTTTAGTGCTTTTACCATTCTTAGATGGTGAAAGAACACCAAATTTGCCAAACGCAAACGGATCGCTGCATGGTTTAACTAGAACAAATATGACACCAGCAAATTTTGCGAGAGCTTGCATTGAAGGAATGTTGTGTGGTTTAGCAGAAGCAAGTGAATTTATTACAAACTTTGATAAAGAGCAAAAACCGAAAAGAGTTTTGTTAATCGGGGGAGCAGCAGCATCAAAAGCTGTGCAAGAAATATCTGCCACACTCTTTCAAGTTCCAGTTCACATTCCACCTGCTGCTGAATATGTAGCCGATGGTGCTGCCAGGCAAGCTGCTTGGGCTTTGTCTCAAAATCCAAATCCACCAGAATGGAATTTAGCGGGAAGTATTGTGAAAGAAGCGAAATATCAAGAATCAGTAAGAAATAGATATAGAGAGGTCTTCAATTCGGTTTTTGTCTGAATTGGGACCAAATGTTATAGAAAAGTTATTATTGCTGAGCGTTAAAGTGTCCAGGCTTAGATTGAACCCAATTCACCCTTCGTAGTAGGTTAGAAAATATCTCGAGAGATTCTCTCAATTTAATTTAAGGACAAATATGACCGATGCGCGCCTGACCCCAGTAAAAGAAGACAAATTTGCTTTTGGACTTTGGACTATCGGGCACTCTGGGCGAGATCCATTCGGTGAACCAACAAGACCTTCCATTTATCCAGCAGACTTTGTTAGAAAACTTGGTGAATTAAATGTTTGGGGAGTTTCATTTCATGATGATGACTTACTTCCTTACGGATCAAGTGTGGCAGAACAAGACAAGATTAAAAAAGATTTCAGACAAGCCTTAGATGATTCAGGTGTTGTCGTTTCTATGGCAACAACTAATTTATTTACGCACCCAGTTTTTAAAGACGGTGCCTTCACCTCTAATGATCCACAAATTAGAAAGTATGCCATCAAAAAAGTATTGAACTCACTTGATGTTGGAGCCGAGTTTGGTGCCCCAACTGCAGTGTTTTGGGGTGGGCGCGAAGGTGTTGAAGCAGCTGGCTCAAAGAATCCATTAGATGCATTAGAAAGATATAGAGAAGCATTCAACTTTATTACTGGTTACATCAAAGATAAAGGTTATCCAATGCGTATGGCATTGGAACCAAAACCAAATGAACCAAGAGGCGATACTTTCTTACCAACAATTGGTCACATGATGGCCTTTATCGAAACACTTGATGATCCAAGCATGGTGGGAGTTAACCCAGAAGTTGCTCACGAAACTATGGCTGGACTTTCTTTCTATCAAGGTGTTGCCCAAGCTGTTTGGCAAAATAAGTTATTCCATATTGATTTAAACGATCAAAAAATTGGACGCTATGACCAAGATCTTCGTTTTGGTTCAGAAGGAATCAAAGATAACTTCTTCCTAGTTAAACTATTAGAAAACACTGGCTATGATGGACCAAAACATTTTGATTCCAGACCATATAGAAGTGAACATGGTGATGGAATTTGGGAATTTGCAAGAAATTCAATGAGAAATTATCTAGCACTTGCTGCAAAAGCACGTGCCTATGATGCTGATCCAGATGTAAAAGCTGCACATAAAGTTTCTGGATACGATGCATTAGCACAATCAACTGTCGGAGGTTACACCTCAGAATCAGCTAACAAGTTGAAACAGGAGGTGTTTGACGCCGACAAAATGGCTGAACGTGGTTTCTT
This sequence comes from uncultured Actinomycetes bacterium, assembly GCA_937896305.1. Lineage (GTDB taxonomy): Bacteria > Actinomycetota > Actinomycetes > S36-B12 > UBA5976 > ATZT02. Next base: position 4,324 of record CALBND010000173.1, on the reverse strand, counting down.
TAACGAGAGACTCGATCAGTTAGCAATAGATCACATCCTTGGATTGAAATAGATTTAAATCAAAAGTTTTAATTTATTTCAAACAAGATAAACAAAAGGAGAACTGAGTGTTGAAACGCTCTTTCGGAGTAGCCGCAGTTACCGCTGCAGCAGCTCTTTTATTATCAGCATGTTCAAGCAGTAGCGATACTGCAGCAACTGAAGACACAGCAGCAGGTGCTGCAAGTGGTTTAGCTTGCGTAATTTTGCCAGACAGTGTTTCATCCCCACGTTGGGAAAATGGAGACCGTCCAGCATTGCAATCAGCACTTGAAAGTGCCGGTTTTACAACCGACATTCAAAATGCTGAAGGCGACACAGCAAAAATGCTCACCATTGGTGATGCAATGCTTGCTTCAGGTTGCAACGTAATGATTATCACCGATTACCAAGGCGCTGGTGCACAAGTTGCAGCAAAAGCCAAGGCACAAGGTGTTCCAACCATTGCTTACGATCGTCCAATCGCTGGTGTTGACTACTACGTGTCATTTGACAACGTAACTGTAGGAAAACTACAAGGTGAAGGAATTTTGAAATGTCTAAGCGACAAAGGAATTGACGCTAAGACTGCAGAATTGATTTTCCTTGATGGAGACCCAACAGATGGAAACGCAGCTATGTTTGCTGAAGGCTATGACACTGCATTAAAAGCTGCAGGTGTTGACGTTGACAAAGCAATGTTAGGTGCAAAGCGTCCAGACGGAACATGGGATGGTGCCACAGCTGGTACCAACTTCGAACAAGCATTAACTGCAAATGGTGGAAAAGTTGACGCAGTTGTGTCAGCAAACGACACTAACGCAGCAAATGCAATTGCAATCCTTGACAAAAACAAATTGACTGTGCCAGTTTCAGGTCAAGATGCTTCTGTTGAAGGTTTGACAAACGTATTGTCAGGCAAGCAGTGCATGACTGTCTTCAAAGATTATTTGGTTGAAGCATCAACAGCAGCTGAATTGGCAATCGCTCTTTTGAACGGTGAAACACCAACAACAAATCTAATGTTGCCTGATGGAACACCTTTCCAAGCAGCAGATCCACAAGCGTTGTATGCAGATGCAGCATCACTTGAAGGCTTCCAAGCCGCACTTGACCGCATTGGCAAGACCGCTGCAGATGTTTGCACCGGCGATGCAGCAGCCAAGTGTACAGAAATTGGTCTTTCCTAAGATCTCTTTCCTAAGTAGTTGATATTTGGTCTTGACACCTGTAATAGGGTGTCAAGACCAAATGTTTAAAGTCGATAATTTTTAAAAAAGGAGAAAGTTATGAGTCAACAAACTCCTGTTATTGAGTTAAAGAATGTTAAAAAAAGTTTCGGTCCAGTTGAAGTTTTAAAGGATGTTAATTTTGTAGTTCGTGCCGGTGAGGTCACAGCCCTAGTAGGAGATAACGGTGCTGGTAAATCCACACTTATAAAAGGTTTAGCAGGGATTCAGCCATATGATGCTGGAAAAATTATTATTGAAGGCAATGAAGTTGTTTTAGAAAGTCCACGCCAATCTTCAGAACTAGGAATTGATGTTGTTTACCAAGATTTAGCACTTTGTGACAATTTAGACATCGTGCACAATCTGTTTTTAGGTCGAGAGCAGTCAGCCATTGGCGTGCTTGATGAAGGACACATGGAGACTAAAGCTGCTGACACTTTAACTTCATTATCTGTAAAGACTGTTAAATCTGTTCGACAAAAAGTTGCCAAACTTTCAGGTGGGCAAAGACAAACTGTGGCTATTGCAAGAGCAGTTTTATGGAATAACAAAGTAGTTATTTTAGATGAACCAACTGCAGCTTTGGGTGTTGCTCAAACTGAACAAGTTTTGCAACTGGTTAGAAGATTAGCTGCTGCAGGAAAAGCTGTAATTATGATTTCACACAACTTACAAGACGTATTTGCAGTAGCCGATAGAATCTATGTTCTTTATCTTGGCAAGATGACAGCTGCTGTTAAAACTTCAGAAACCACTCAAGCCGATGTTGTTTCTTACATCACTGGCAGTAAAACCCAAGAAAACTTTGGGGCATAACAATGAGTAGCCAAAACACAATCCAAACCGGAAATGAAGGATCATTTCTAGATGCTGGAAGAAATTATTTTGCCAAAGTAAAGGGTGGCGAAACTGGGTCACTGCCAGCCATGCTGGGTTTGATTATTTTGGTAGTAATTTTTGCTATGGCAAACCCAATTTTTTTGAAACCGGTTAACTTTGCAAACCTCTTAACACAAACTGCAACTGTTACCACTTTGGCAATGGGTGTCACTTTTGTACTTTTACTTGGCGAGATTGATTTATCCGCTGGTGTTACTGCAGGTTTGTCTGCAGCATTTTTAGCTGTTTCACTTTTTGAATACGGTGTTTCTTGGCAAGTTGCAGTTTTAATTGCAATTAGCTTAGGTGCTTTGATTGGATTTTTGATAGGGCTTTTGGTGGCCAAAGTTGGGATTCCCTCGTTTGTTGTAACACTGGCTGCTTTCTTAGCATTTCAAGGTTTGCAGTTAGTTGTCATTGGTAGAGGTGGACTAATTGGTTTGAAATCTGATGTCTTAATTGCCATCATGAATTCACCAATGCCAGTTTCTTTTGGCTGGATATTATTATTTATTGTTGCCACAATTTATATAAGCTCAGCACTTTATTCCAGAAAACAAAGATCAAAAGTGGGTCAAATAAATAAACCCTTTGGAGTTTTAATATTTAAATCAGCTGCACTAATCATTATCGGTGGAGCCGGAGTGGCTTTTTTGAACTTAGAGCGCGGTGCAAATCCCCAAATAACTTCATTAAGAGGAATGCCATGGGTAGTGCCAATCGTTTTAATTTTATTAGCAGGTGGAACATTTGTATTAGATAGAACAAAATTTGGTAGACACATTTATGCAGTGGGTGGTAACGCAGAAGCTGCAAGAAGAGCAGGTATCGCTGTAGCCAGAGTAAAAATAATTGTTTTTGTGATCTGTTCCTCATTTGCAGGAATTGCTGGAATTTTGTTAGCAAGTCGTCAAGCCTCAGTTGATCCAGCTGCTGGCAGATCTGTGGTGTTGTATGCCATTGCAGCTGCAGTAGTAGGTGGAGTGAGTTTGTTTGGAGGCCGCGGCAGATTAAGTGATGCTGTGATTGGTGGTTTTGTGGTTTCAGTAATTGATAATGGACTTGGCTTAGTTGGTTTAGCTTCTGGTTTGAACTTGGCTGTAACAGGTGGAGTTTTACTCTTGGCAGCAACTGCTGATGCGATCTCTCGAAGAAAATCTAGAGTAGGAAGTTAAAATCTTTTTTCACCATAAAAAGGTGTGCTAAATGATAGTTGAATTAAACAGCTCTGATAATAAACTAATTATTGATACCACCCTTGGTGGTAGGGCAACCCAATTTTACATTTCTGGTTTACAAATACTTGGACCAAGTGGAGATCATCCGTTAATTGGTGGCTGGTATTTGATGGCCCCCTGGGCCGGTCGAATTAGTAATAATGAAATTAGATATAAAAATAAAAACTATAAACAAGATATTAATTTCCAAAATTTTGCAATACATGGCACTGCTGCTTTTAGTGAAGGTCAAATCACTAATCAAAGTGATTTCAGTGTTGAAATTACTCATCAAACAGATAAAAATTGGCCAGTATTGGCAACAATTAAACAGAAGTGGAAATTAACTAATAATTTTTTAGAAACATCTGCCCAGATAAGTTGTGAGAGTGGGGAATTTCCAGCACAACTAGGATGGCACCCTTGGTTTAAAAGACAGTTAGCAAAAGGTAAACCAGCAAGATTTGGAATTGAAGCTATTTCGCAATATGTGAAAGATGAAAATTTATTTACCTTAAATGAAACTAAACCAATAGCAATTCCACCATTTGATGATGCTTTCGATGTGCCCAGTGGTAAAGGTTTTATTGAATGGCCTGAAGCACTGCGCCTAGATTTTCAAGGCAATGTTCAAACCTTTGTGATTTATGATGAGCCAGCAGACGTTTTTTGCATAGAACCACAAACTGGCCCACCAGATGCCATTAATCAAAATCCGCTGCTTGTTTCACCTGGAAATCCTTTGAAAGCAAGCGTAAAATGGGAAATCAGCAGGTCCTAGAGCACAAATTCATGGATTAGCCCATAGTTTGGACCTGAACTAGAATAAAGATTACGAAATCTGGGATAAACCCCAACAAGGTAGAGGGAGAGGATTAAAAGTGAGTATTTTAAACTCCATTAATTCCCCTGACGACTTAAAAAAAGTGCCTGCAAAAGATTTACCAGCTTTGGCTAAAGAAGTACGAGAATTTTTAA
>CALBND010000172.1 GCA_937896305.1 uncultured Actinomycetes bacterium | reverse complement strand
TTCACGTTGGCCGTTTCCTTCAACTCCTGCGATCCCAACAATTTCACCAGCCCTAACTTGTAAATTCAAATTTTTCACTGCTTTTAATTTTCTGTCATCATTGACTCTTAAATCTTTAATATCAAGGATTACTTGCTTAGGACTTGAAACACTTTTCTCCACATCAAGGATCACGCTTCGACCAACCATCATTGTGGCTAAGCCTTCTTGATCTGTTTCTTTAGGAATTGCTGTTCCCACCACTTTCCCATTTCTTAAAACCACGACACGATCAGCGATAGCTAGTACTTCTCTTAATTTGTGGGTAATAAAAATTACTCCCACTCCGTTCGCGGCAAAGCCTTTCATAACATCTAATAACTCATCGGTTTCTTGCGGAGTTAAAACTGCTGTTGGTTCATCCATAATTAAAATATCGGCTTTGCGATAAAGCATTTTCAAAATTTCAACTCTTTGCTGCATTCCTACTGGCAAGTCTTCAATCCTGGCTTTAGGGTCAACTTCTAAACCGTATCTTTTAGAAAGTTCGGCGACTTCTTTTTCAGCTGCTTCCAAATCAAAAACTACACCTTTGGTTTTTTCAGCACCCAAGGCAACATTTTCTGCAACAGTCATAACTGGAACTAATTGAAAATGTTGATGCACCATGCCAATACCGCGAGCTATTGCATCAGCTGGTGATTGCATTGAAACTTTTTCACCTTTTATGAAAAGGTCGCCTTCATCAGCACCATAAAGTCCGTAAATCATTTTCACTAAAGTAGATTTACCTGCACCGTTTTCGCCAAGTAATGCAACTATCTCTCCTTTTTCAAGAGTCATTGATACTTTGTCATTTGCTAATACTCCAGGAAATCTTTTCACTAAATTTTTTGCCTCGACTAAATAATTTGCCATCTTGCTCAACCCTCCTTGGTATAGGGCTGGCCTGCTGCGGCTGGTGGTCTTACCCGACCAACTGCAATTGATAACACAACTAGGGTCATAACAAATGGCAATAGATTTACAAATTGTTGTGGGATATTAATAACTTGATCGGCTTGTAATTGACTTGCAATTGCTGTGGAAAGGCCAAAAAATAATGCTGCAGCAAGTGCTCCCAGTGGATTCCATGCTCCAAAAATCATAATTGCTAACGCTAAAAATCCTCGGCCTGCAGTTAAACCTCTTGCAAAAGTTCCCGCTGCTTCCAATGCCAAGAAAGCTCCAGCACAACCTGCTAGAGCGCCAGCTAAAGTAACGTTAATCATTCTGATTCGAGTTACATTTATTCCAGCAGAATCTGCAGCACTTGGATATTCGCCAACAGATCTACTTCTTAAACCCCATCGAGTTTTGAATAAAGCAAAATTTACCGCAACCACGATAAACAATGTTGCTAACGCAAATAAACCATTTCTGAAAAACACTGGACCAATTAAGGGAATACTACTTAATACTGGAATTGAAACAACCGGCATCAATTCAGGTAATGTTTTTCCCTGCGCATAGAAAAATGAAGTTAAGCCTGCAGCCACAATATTTATCACAACACCGGCAATTA